>DATNRH010000759.1 GCA_036703605.1 Candidatus Obscuribacterales bacterium
GCCGTTCTCGCGGCGGAGGCGTCGAAACTCTGCGTCTTCTCCAGGTAGCGGCGACTGGCGGCGCTTAGGCGTTTCTGGGAGGCTTGGTGTGGCTCTACAGTAACTCTAGGGCCTTGAGCTACGGTCAGGGACTAGGGTTAGAGCCTAGCCCTAACCTAGTTAACCCTCAGCCCTATCTCTTGACATTGACCTTGCGTATGGCTGCAGCCCTAGCCCTGGTCCTTTAGTCTAGCCCTAGCCCCAGCTGCATCGCCCTAGCCCCGGTCCGATAACTTTGGCCTGTAGCCCTTGCTCTAGGCTCTAGTCCCTAGCCCTACCAAGCCTTACCAAAGCCCGTGTCGACTAGGCCTGCACATCAATGTCCTCCTTCGTAATGACAAATGATTTTTGATAAACTTCAGACCGAACCCCTAGCCCGAATCCCTAACCTAGCCTGATTCTCTCACCTAGCCCTGGTCTTCTAGCCTTCGTCGTTACCGATCCTGGCTCTAGTCCCTTTGGCCCCATATTAAACTGGGTCTGCAAGTGCGGCACTTTCTTCTTCAATCCCGCTGAAGCTGACCAAGTCATGTGGTTCGTTCTTGCACCTGCAGAAATGTATAATGCCTGCAGCTGGGCTTCTAGAGCTAGGGCTAGGCCAGGGCTAGGGACAAAAATCGCCTAGAGCTGGACTAGGTAGAAGAATGGCACTAACGTGTGGACGTTCCCTGAGATGGAGGTCAAGAGCCTGGACGAGTGCGAATCACTCAAGCATGGCCTGTCCCAGAACTATTGAAGAAACCGCTGTATGGGCTCAATATTTGAAAGAAATATACCTCCATAAACAATGTAAAGCTGCTTATTGATCGCCGTTGGCCATTACTCTCGTAGCGAGGTAAGCTACGAACGAGGGGGGGTGGGCTGCTGTAACCAGTAGGCCACCAGTTGGGGCCACCCTGATGGTAGAGTTGTTTGTAGAGGCCAGTTTGTTGCGCGAGTACTGGCAGCAAGAGAGCAAGTCATCCCCTTTGATGTCGATCCTCATCTAATGGGACAAAATATATGCCAGTGTCTAAAGCAGCAGGCACGACTTGGACGTTCGCGGGTTGTCAGGCAACTTACCCACCCTGGTGCGGACCTGGAGGAGGAGCAACTGAGCTGTTTGAATACTGAGATATCAGTTGTCAACATAAATTTTTTATGTTGCGACCTTCCGTACAGATCTCTGTGCGTTTGCTGTTCTGCACACCATTTTTTCCCGAAAATGTGCCAAGATGCTCGAGCGAAGCAACCGACCACCACGACCCTAGGCGGTCGGTTTTGGGCGCCAAAATAAATGACGAATCATGACGTGGCAGACTGCTAGTAGATCTTTAAGATGACTGTGGCCGCGGAGCTGCGACACTAGGGTCCTGCGGACAATAGTGTTGATCCTCGTAGTACCAGACGTAAGCGTATGTCCTCACGCTGTTCTTGGGTGC
>DATNRH010000760.1 GCA_036703605.1 Candidatus Obscuribacterales bacterium
CAACTGAGCCAGAAAATCTCCAAGTTCACCACCTCCCTCCGATCATCAACACTTTCACGGAACGAAGCGTGGCTGGCAATGACCACACGCATCAACAAATCTTTGGAATACGTCATGCCAGCCTCCACCCTCACCGAAAAGGATTGGGACAAGCTAATGAAACGCCTCATGCCCACTGCCCTTCAAAAATCCGGCTTTGCTAGCAACTTCCCGCGGTCTATCATCTTTGGCCCCCTAGAACATATGGGAACAGGATTGATCCACCCATATTATCGACAAGAACTTATCCATCTTCAGCTCTGTATGGATGAAATTAACCACGACACATTCCTTGGCAACCTCCTACGCATCTCCTTCGAACAACTACACCTGGACCTCGGACACCTGGGCCAAATCACTGATGCCCCCCCTTCTATGCATGCTGCAGTTACTCAAACATGGACCTCCAAAACATGGCTATTCGGACTCCAACACAATATCACGATTACCGATCGCACCCCCATCCTTCAAAGGGCTCGCTCCCACGACACTCTCCTAATGCAAGCCTTCACCATGGCAAAATACAAAGGAGCCTCCCTCCGCCGACTAAACGACTGCAGGAAATATCTACAGATAGTCTCCCTAGCGGATATTACCTCCAAAAAAACCACCTACAACCGGAATGCCTCCGGGGAGTCAACTGGCACAACACATGGCACAAGTATGGGTGGCCAAGGAAACAACCTTCTCTTTCTTCGCAACATTGGACATTATGGAAGAAAGCGATAACGCACTGCTTTCTAATATCCGGTTGCCCGCACCTGACCCTCCGACGGCCTCTTGGAAGGTGGCTCATTGATCCCACACCACACTGGCCATGGCGGTACTCGACCACCAGCAAAATCCTCTACCACAACGAAAACACTAGATGGGTTGAGTACCTTCGCTCCTCTCACAGCCCCAACCCCATCAATAAAGTTTTTACTAGAGCCCGCACTTCGACCCAGCACCTACCGGCCCAAACCCAAATGGTTTCGATCTTCCCAGTCACCAGCGGCATTGCCAAAGTCACCCTGAAGTACCAGAGTCTGGAGCCTCACCAGTATCTCCCTCCTCCACCGGCCTCTCCGACTACACCAAGCACGTTCGATGACCTCATCACCTCGCTGCCACCCCACTCCCGATGGGCCTTACACCGGTGGAATATACCCTCCAAACACCTACTCCAAATGGCCGCCAGTATCCAAACGGGCAAAGCTATAGCAGTCAGTGACTGATCCTATGATCCCATTTCCAGAAGTGGCACAGCAGCCTTCTTGCTCACCCCCTCAATCAAAGACATCCACTCCCAAATTCATGCAGAACACCAAGTAACAGGCCAACCCCACCAGCAAAGCCCATATCGCAGCGAATTGTCAGGAGTAGAAGGTATCCTAATCCTCCTCAAACTCATCATTTCACACTTTGACATTAGCGCCGGACATATTACCATAGGGCTAGATGGAGAAAGTGCCCTCAACCAGGCCGCCGGGCTCTGGAAACTCGCACCACAACAGGCAGACTTTGATATCCTATTCGATATCCGCCAGCGGATAAAAGACCTACCCATATTGGTCTCCTTTCATTGGATCAAAGGCCATCAAGACGATCACGCGCTTCTCTCGTCCCTCGATAATTGGGCAAAACTCAACATCAACTGCGACACCCGAGCCAAGGCCCATTGTCACGCATGCTCCAACTTTATTACCGACACCCCTATGTTCAAACACGAGAAATGGTCCACGTGGCATAACGGACAGAAACTGTGCGCCTTGGACATACCCACTACATATGAGAGGATTTACCAACCGGCTTTAGCATATTGGCAGAAGAAACACGGCATCCCACCGGAAGTTTGGGATACCTTAGATACTATAGCCCTCGGCAGAGCCATGAAACGCATCCCCTTAGGGAAACAGAGGTGGCTTCTCAAACACGCCACCGGTCATTGCGCGGTGGGAAGAATGGAACTCCTACGGGAACATCAAGACCACAGCCGGTGCCCCCGATGCCAAGCCGACAATGAAACCACTATTCACGTCCTTACTTGCGGCGATTCCAGAGCCATCACCCTTTGGTTGACTCAACTCCAAAAACTCTACCACTGGCTATGAACCCACCA
>DATNRH010000761.1 GCA_036703605.1 Candidatus Obscuribacterales bacterium
CCAGCACCCACGGCTACCTCCTGTTCAACCGCACTCGCCCATTTCGGGATGCCGTCGCCCAGTGGTATACCCAGCGGTATGGCGTTGCCGTCGATCCAGAAACGGAAGTCCTCACCTTAATTGGCTCTCAAGAGGGTACAGCCCACCTGCCTTTAGCGGTGCTCAATCCGGGGGAGTTTGCCCTGCTGCAAGATCCTGGCTATCCCTCCCATGCTGGGGGGGTACATTTAGCCAATGGGCAAGTCTATTCCATGGCTCTGCGAGAAGAGAACCAGTTTTTGCCTGTGCTTGAAGACATTCCTGCTGCGGTCTTGGCCCAGGCGCGGATGATGGTGCTCAGCTATCCCCACAATCCCACCACCGCGATCGCCCCTCTCTCCTTTTTTCAGCAGGCCGTGGCGTTTTGCCAACGCCATGAGCTGATTCTGGTGCATGATTTTCCCTACGGCGATCTGGTGTTTGGGGAGGCGATCGCCCCCTCGATCCTGCAGGCCGACCCCGAAAAGACCGTTTCCATCGAATTTTTCACCCTGTCCAAGTCCTACAACATGGGCGGTTTTCGCATTGGTTATGCCATCGGTAACGCTGAGGTGATTCAGGCCCTGCGGCAGGTAAAAGCCGTGGTGGACTTTAACCAATATCTCGGCATCATGAACGGGGCGATCGCTGCCCTGCTAGGCCCACAAGATCACCTCAAGCAATCCGTCGAGACCTTCCGCCAGCGGCGAGATGCCTTTGTCCAGACCCTGCAGCAGATTGGCTGGATGGTTCCCGTCCCCGACGCCACCATGTATATCTGGGCCAAGCTACCGGCCCCATGGCAGCAAGATTCCCTAGGCTTTTGCACCCAACTGGTGGAGCAAACGGGGGTAGTCGCCTCCGCCGGGGCCGGATTTGGCAAATCGGGAGAAGGCTATGTACGCTTTGCCCTCGTCCATGATCCCGATCGCCTCACGGAAGCTGTGCAGCGGATTGGCCAGTTTTTAGGCTCCTAGGGTCAGTCCATCCACGGAGTCTATGTCTGTAGCAATCAACGCAGCACCTTTCCTTACCTTGATCTAGGCTACTGAGCAGACCATGTGTCGTCATTCCGTGATGGTGGCATCGCTCAGGAATGGTGATGGGTGGTACTATCCTAAAATTCTCGTCTGGATGATGTGAGGTAGTGCAATGACCCAAGAGCCCATAGGGCCCAGCTCTCTCGAAACACCCCCACCCCCGGATCCCAGTCCTGAAACCGGGATTGCTAAGTTTTTCGGCTTTGCAGAGCTAAAAACCGACCTGCGCACCGAAATTCTCGCCGGGGTGACCACGTTTATCACCATGGCCTACATCCTGGTGGTGAATCCGGGGATCCTCTCCGATGCTATTTTTCTCACCGAGTCCGGTGATCTATTTGGTGAATTAGCGATCGCCACCGCCCTGTCAGCAGCGATCGCCACTGCGTTTATGGGCCTCTATGCCAACTATCCCTTCGCCCTAGCGCCTGGTATGGGCTTGAATGCCTATTTCACCTTTTCGGTGGTGATTGGTTTAGGCATTGAATGGCGTGTAGCCCTAGCCGCCGTCTTTGTGGAAGGACTGATCTTCATTGCCCTCACCCTAGGCAATGTCCGCTCCCTGATTATCAAAGCCATTCCCGAATGTATTAAACATTCCACCGCCGCAGGAATTGGACTTTTTATTGCCTACATTGCCCTCTCGGGTAACCCAGACTTTGGCGGAGCCGGCATTATTGTCGCCAATGAAGCCACCAAAACTTCTCTGGGCAATCTGTCTCAAGGGCCAACCATCATGGCACTGATTGGCATTTTGATCACCTCCGCCTTTGTGGCCCGTCGGGTGATAGGAGCCTTGCTGTGGGGGATTTTAGCCACCGCTGTCTTGGGTTGGATTGTCGGCATCGCGCCTTGGCCCAGCGGCATTGTTGGCTTCCCTCAGTGGCCCACTGATTTGTTTGGGCAAGCCTTTGTTGGTCTAGGATCGCTCTTTCAAATCAACCCCCTTGAGCTGTTTGCCATTATCCTAGCCTTCCTGTTTGTAGACTTGTTTGACACCGTCGGCACCCTCACGGGGTTGGGCATGAAAGCCGGCTACATCCAAGACGATGGGGAACTCCCCAAAGCCAATGAAGCCTTCATGGCCGACGCGATCGGCACGACTGCCGGTGCAGTTTTGGGCACCTCAACCGTCACCACCTACATCGAATCAGCATCGGGGATCTCAGAAGGGGGACGTAGCGGCTTCACGGCGATCGTAGCGGCTATTCTCTTTGCCCTGTCGATCTTCTTCATTCCGCTCCTCTCAGCTATTCCAGGCTTTGCTACTGCACCAGCCCTGTTGATTGTCGGGGTGTTGATGGCAGGCAGTATTTCCCAGGTGCGCTGGGGCGATCCGGCAGAGGCCATCCCGTCGTTTCTGACGCTGCTGATTATGCCCCTCAGCTACTCCATCGCCGATGGTTTAGCCGCCGGGTTGATTACCTACCCATTGATTAAATCTTTCCAAGGGAAGGCCCATGAAGTTACCCCAGCCCTCTGGGTTCTAGCCGTCATTTTTGTTCTGAAGTTTGTCCTTGTCTAGATATCCGCCCAGGGTGTGGAGTCTACACCCTAAAATACCTAGCCGATCTTAATGGTGCTAGCGCTCCTGCGTTGATACCTGTCTTGGTGGCTCCTGCGACTCTTCTCCCACGACTATTAACGTCTGAACGCAGGAGCGCTGCCTGGAGTATTCCCACGCTCAGCATAGGAACAATAGGGCAATGCGGATTGGACAAGCTGCTGTAAATGAGAATTGCTTCCAAGGGTGTAGAGTCTACACCCTTGGATACCTAGCCGTTAGTTCATAGACTCGGATTGCCCGGCCCGCATGGCATCGAGCACAGCTTGCTGGCTCACCTGACTGTAGATACCCCGAAGTTCTTCCGTCAGCGTCTGAGACACATTCGCGGCCCCGCCCGTAACATCCAGTTTCAAGGGAAGCGGCCCTAGGGTATCCAACACGGTTTCGGTGCCTAGGGTCGGTGCAATCACCACAAGGGACGATTCTAGCTGTTCTTCATAAATCCACACTTGGTCGAGGGCGATCGCTTCTGTTGGTAGGGAAACGGGCTCTGATTCTGGGATCTCTGTATTGCCGGCATTACGCATCTGCCGTAGGTCGGCAATCACCTGATCTTTCGTCCGCCCTCGTAGCTGAAACAAGACAAAAGGATCATCACTGAAGCGATCGCCTAAGAGGTAGTACACCGCGCCGATATGCTTGCAAGGGTTGGCCTTATCAGGACAGGAGCATTTGCTATGAATATCAAATTTGGTTAACGGAAACAGGCTGAGACCATTGGCTGTGAATACTTCCTCAATGGTTTGGGGCATTTCTCCAGCTAACAGCTTGGCTGAGAACACCGCCTGTTCAGACATAGATTCGATCACGTATTGCCACTGTTCATCCTCAAATTGATCGAGGGATAGAGAAACTCGATAGGGTTCAGGCGCAGTTCCCTGTACCCGAGCCAGCACCTTCGATCCAGAGAATGCTAATTTCACCACATTGCCTTCACGGGCATAGTTGCGAGCGCGGGCCAGGCGGGGCATTCGCCCAAACGATTCGAGGTGGTCGATCCAGCGTTGCGCCCACCATTCTCGGTTTGCTAGCGTATCGTAGGATAAATTCGACATGATGACTCCCATCGCATCCCTAGCTACTCTGCATCCTCCGTAGCCTCGGGTTGATCTTCAGCGATCGCCTCTAGGTTGGCGATGTGCTGCAATATAGCATCATCATCAAACTCTTGACAGCGTTTTGCCTGGGAAAAAATGCGATATTGGTCAGATTCTTTCACGGTGATGGTTGTTCCAGCTTCTTCAAGATGGTTCACCTGGGGATGCACTAAGTTATATTCAATATTCTCTGCATGGATGGTCATGGTGATTCGAAATACTTCCAAGAAGTTCAGAACCCATCGACAATCCTCTTCCGCAAGATTTTCATAATATCGAATCAGAACAGCAATTCGCGATTCAAGATGTACTCGTGAATAGTTGCAAATCAGAATGATCTTAAGCAGCACAATCACCAAGGTGAGTGGATTACCCTGGGATAGCAGTAGGGCAAACATAGTGGAGGGCTGCTGGCCATCTTCGCTGGTCAGATATTCAATAATGCGGTTACAGGTGCGCAGCAGTAAGGCATCATCCAGTTTGCGATTGTTATGGGTTGTATAAAGCTCGTCTAGTTTATGACTTAAATTGTGCCGGAAGATCGATGCTCCATTCTGCTTTTCTACAGAGAAGAGGAGATATTTACACAGGCTTTTCTTGAATGCTTTATAGCGAATCTCTTTAGTTTGTCCTAGAAAAATATGGGCAAGGTTGAGATGATTAAACTGCCCGCGTCGAGCCACGATAAATTTAATCAGCCGCACAACTTCATCACCGAGAGCCGTAGGATTTTGAGTGGTGGTGGAGGTCGAGGATGCAGAGGATGGCTGTTGAGAATGGGCAGTATAAAACGCTAGGTCAAACTTAAATTTTTCCCGGAGACGAAAGGACAGC
>DATNRH010000762.1 GCA_036703605.1 Candidatus Obscuribacterales bacterium
GGGGGGCTATTCAATCCCAAGCCTTTTCCTGAGTACCTCAGGGTTTTTCCCCGTCTGCCATACTGCGACAACCAGCACCTCCTTGCCCTCCAAAGCGTAGTAGATAGCATAGGGGTACTTCTTCATAAGCACCCTTCTGAACTCGCCTAGAACCTTCTGGTATATCTTGGGGTTGGATCGGAGGAACGCCAGCGCATCCTCGAACCTCATAACCAAGTCGAAGCCTAGCCCCCGCCGCCTGTCCTCGTACCATTCCATAGCCTCGTCCAAATCGCTGACCGCGCCCATCTCGACAATCACCCTGTACTCATCCATCGTAGCCGTGTTTAGCCATGAGCTCCGCCCTCACCTCTTCCCATGGCCTAGCCGATGATGGGTTTTCCCTATACCTCTGGTAGCGCCTTTCGAGCTCCTGCCCCTGCTCCTCGGTAAGGGGCGGCATGGTGCGCTCGCGCTCCTGCATCTCCGCATCGAGCAGCATCTCCTCTACCTTGGCGAGCAGTGCCACATTATTGACTCTGAGGAACTGCTCTATCAAGCGCAGCTTCAGTGCCTGCAAATCCGTCTGTTCCATATTCGTTTTCTTAGTTTAAGTCAGGCATAGGCCTTCCTAGCCTGTGCATCCCTAAGGAATGCGTCTATTATAGCGAATAGATGCCCTCTGTCCGCCTCATCAAGGCTCTGTGCATCCCTTATCCTCTTTGCCGTCTGCCTGTCGAATGCAGGAGCGGCTCCCTCGTCCACAAGGTAGTCGAGAGTGACCTCGAAGAGGTCTGCAATTTTCTTGGCGGTCTCTACTGACGGGACCGCCTCATTGCGCTCATACTTGCCAATAGCCTCTCGGGAAGCCCCTATGAGCTTTGCGGTCTCAGTCTGCGACAGCCCCCTGCCTTTGCGCAAATATGCTATTCTATCTCCAATTTTAGACATAATCATCTACTAAAATGCACCAAAATACCATTATAATTCAAAAATAAGGTATTTTTTTATGTAAAAGAAATGAATAGCTGTTGTTTAAAATGGTATGATTATATAGATTTGTGTCTAATCATACGCAAAATATTTTTTTTCAAAAAAATCTACGACTATGGAGAAAGGAGACAACAGGCCCTACATGGGCGGACTGGAGCAGGTGCTTGGGGAGCAGTACGAGCCGCGGGAGCTTGCCGAGGCGCTGGACGGCTCACTGCGGGCGGTG
>DATNRH010000763.1 GCA_036703605.1 Candidatus Obscuribacterales bacterium
AATCTGCTATGCCCCGGCTTTGTGGATGGGCATATCCATTTGGATAAAACCTTCTGGGGGCTGCCCTGGCAACCGCACATTCCAGGCACCACCATTCGTCAACGGATCGACATTGAGAAGGCCGCGCTCAAGACGTTGCCCCTCCCGGTGGAAGAGCGCGCCGCTCGGCTGGTGGAACGGGCGATCGCCCAGGGTACCACAGCCATGCGCACCCATGTGGACATCCACCCCGAAGTGGGGCTGCGGAATTTGGAGGGGGTTTGCCAGGTACGCGATCGATATCGAGAGTGGGTCGATATCCAGATCGTGGCCTTTCCCCAAAGTGGCCTGTTATCTTGTCCAGGAACCCTGGATTTATTGGATATTGCCCTACGAGAAGGGGCTGATTTGATCGGCGGTCTCGATCCTGCCGGCATGGACAATGACATTGCAGGCCATCTTCACTGCATTTTTAGCCTGGCCGAAAAGCACCAGGTCAACATCGACATTCACCTGCATGACCCCGGGCATTTAGGAATTTTTGAGCTGGAGCAGATTGCTCACTTGACTGAAGCTTGTGGGATGCAAGGGCATGTGGCCGTCAGCCATGCCTATTGCCTGGGGATGGTGCCCGATGACATTGCCGCCGCCACCATCGAAACCCTCGCCAAACGGGCGATCGCTATCATGACTAATGCTCCAGGTCATCACCCTTTCCCAACCATCGCCCGCCTTCGAGAAGCTGGAATTACGCTCTTCTCAGGGTCGGATGATGTGCGCAACGCCTGGTGTCCCTTCAGCACCGCCGATATGCTGGAACGCGCCATGCTCATCGCCTACCGCTCCAATTTTTTGACCGATGAGGAGCTGGCCATTGGGTTTGAGATGGTCACCACTGGAGGTGCAAAAGTCATGGGGATAGAGCACTACGGAATTGAGGTGGGAGCCGTTGCTGATTTGGTGATCATGGCCGCTGGCTCGGTGCCAGAGGCGATCGCCACCCACGCCCCCCGCTTATATGTCATCAAACACGGCCAAGTAAAGCATTCTCTATCAATGTCAACCCTGCACTAAATTCATACCCAAAAAGTAAAAAGAAACCACAAAATACCATCCAAATCCTCTAATACTGCCCCAAACACACCGTCACCATCCGTTCTTGGTTATTTGAAGTAGAACCCTATCTTGACGAAAGTTTCAGTCACGCCCGCGGACGATTTCGCCGCGCCAATTGCCTGAGCGGAAGTCATACCATCTCAATATGAAGCTGCATCAACGTGAGTTCGACAACAATAAGGAAGCAAAAGAAAAGGCTGAGGTTACGCTCAACGTATTGAAATCTAAGCACCTCAGCCATGACTCTAAGTTTAACCTGAGTTCGGGATAAGCTGAAAGTCTTATTCTCTCGTGGACTGAGAGCTTGATTTTTTTGTCCAATAAGCT
>DATNRH010000764.1 GCA_036703605.1 Candidatus Obscuribacterales bacterium
AGAACGGTTGGCCGCTGCTGGGCGATCCGTTCAGATAGGGTGTCGGCAAGGGTTGCTAGCCATGGAGTGCGATCGCTGTCGTTGAGAGGTTGCCCTCGCCGCATTTTCTCAATATTGGCGGCTGGGTGAAAATCATCGGCGTCGAGAAATTCCCAGTTGAGGACATCGGACAACACTTGGCCGATGGTCGTCTTGCCTGAGCCCGATACACCCATGATCAGTACTATGGTAGTCATTGAGAAACATGATAGGGTTTCCCTAGAGGAGGTTAACACAAAAGCTAACACTGTGACGTTATGCTCTACCTCCATGGGAGCTGAGGTAACTCTAGATGATTAATTCTAGTTTTTAGGATACAGTACTTTTATATTAAACTTACTTAAGAACGCATATTGTTATAGTACCAGTAGGATGCGTTTGCGATAGCTAACGCATCGTTACATTAAATCAATATGACTAAGATGCTGCATGTCGTGTGGGCTAGAGTTGAGATAATGGATGACTCCAGTCGGTGAACTCTTCAGGCGATCGCGTCACGGGTTGGGGCACTACGTCAAGATTAATGGTGGAGCCCGTTTGCGATTCTAAGGGCTCTATCGATTGGCTAGCGGTACTATCGGGCAAGCGATCGGCAAAGGGATGTCGCCAGGGACGATGATGAGCTACGCTAGGCGGACGACGCGGCGGTTGATCCAGTTCGTTCCAGACCTGTTGACGGTGAGATGTTCCGCATAGCTCTGTTCCGGCAGAGGCGGGCTGATTTTTATCTTGGCGTAGGGCGCGCTCAACTAAGCTGGGTACGGTGTCCCAGTTCAACGAGTCATCTTGAAACAGCGTACGCATCCGTTGCAGCACCTTTTGGGACTTCTGTTCGACATCAGAGAGGGGAGTCTGGCTACGAATCGGGTCGCGTTGAACGGCAGCGATCGCTCGTTGAACAGCCTGATCAATTTGCTGGCCATAGTTGCTACGTCCTCTGCGCAATTGATACTTCAGCCCCTTCTCTGTTGTTGCGTAGAG
>DATNRH010000765.1 GCA_036703605.1 Candidatus Obscuribacterales bacterium
GTATGCGCATGGCGCGATATGGGCTAACTCCAAGGGCATGCTGAAAGATCGGGTAAGTGCGCTGCGTGAAGCCAATATTTATGAAGAACAGGTCTACCGGCATATTGGTGATGCAGTTCGGCTGATCACCTTGGACAACGATATAGCAACGGTTCAGTCCAATTTTATGGTGGTACGCACCATGCACACCGGGGATATTCATCTGTTTGCTACGGGCATGTACCTTGATCGCATTCGCATCCAGGGAGATACAGCCTTGTTCGAAGAGCGCATCGTTGTTTGCGACAGTCAGAAAATTGATACTCTGCTGGCGATTCCGCTGTGATGAATCAACGCCCGACCATTGCAATGCCCATAGGTGACCCGGCTGGTATCGGGCCAGAGGTCGTTTTAAAGGCTCTCATGGAAGAGTCACTGTATGGGCAAATGGACCTCATTGTTGTCGGTGAGGTTGAACCACTCAAGCGCCATATTGAAGCTTGCCAGTTACAGCTATCAGTCGGTGAAGGCTTCATTTCCCTGCCCAATGGTCGACAGGTTCCGCTTCATATAGTTCCAGCACTAGAAGGCCAGAGCTGGCAGTTCGGGGAGGTAAGCTCCGTGACAGGCCTGGCCTGCTATCGCTATGCAAAAGCCGCGATTGAACTGGCGATGAGTCAGTCAGTCACTGCCGTTGTTGCAGCACCTCACACAGAAGCTTCTGTTAACGCGGCTGGAATCCATTTTCGGGGCTATCCAGGCTTGGTAGCAGAGTTGACGGGTACCCCGGCCGATAAGACGTTCCTGATGTTGATGTCACCGGTCTATCGGGTGGTGAATGTTACGCTCCACGAGCCCTTGAAAGAGGCTCTTATACGATTGGATGGACCTTTAATCCTAAACGCCTTGCGAGCGACACGAGATGCGCTCATTGCCCTTGGCTTGCCAGGGGGGCGCATTGGCGTTTGTGGATTAAACCCCCATGCTGGTGAGGGTGGCTTGATGGGGGCAGAAGAGGGACTTTTCATTCGATCGGCAATAGGCGATGCGGTTGAAGAGGGTATTAACGCCTATGGGCCCTATGGGGCTGATGCGCTGTTTGCCGATCGTGAGTTCGATGCCTATCTCGCCATGTACCACGACCAGGG
>DATNRH010000766.1 GCA_036703605.1 Candidatus Obscuribacterales bacterium
CAGTGAAGATACCATCGCCTCCTGGAATGAAACCTGGATTGACTTGATTCGCGCCGATTCGCCATTTTGGCAAACTATTGTGCAATTTTCCAGAGGCATTCTGGCGCTGTGCTTTCTCTATATGTTCGTGCGCTTTGGCAACGAAATTATGAAGTCGCGCTACTTGGGTACGGTGGTTGAGCTGTTTACCTTTCCACTGGTTGTACTGCTCTTCCTGGGCAATAATGGCAGACTCCTTTCAGAATCGGTCTTGATCCTTCGGGCAATTGGGTATCGCCTGACCTCAGGACTGTTATCGCAACAACTGGTGGGCTATACCCTCCAAGATGCCATTACGCAATTTGGACTCAATAACTTGGGCGTACAGCGGATCAAGCAGGTCTACAGCGAATGTGAAGGCTTGACGGGCGATCCGTTTTTGGAATGCTGGGACAGCAAGGCCGATGAGGTGCGCGCCATTTACCAACGTCTGGAAGCCCAAAACGGCAATATCAGCTTTGGCCCCTTGGAAGCATTTGCTGAAGCTGCCATTAGCCGTACCGGTATCTCAGCCATCGGGGATTTGGTGGAGATCAGCGGTGGCGCACTTCAAGGTGATTTCAGTGGAGCCTTTGCTAGTGTGCTGCAAGACCGACTCATCCCCATTATTCAAATGTTGCTCTATGGGCTGCAATGGGCGTTCGTCAACATCGTGGAAGCTGCGTTACTGATTGCGGCCGTGTTGGCTCCCATTGCGGTGGCGCTATCCATCTTGCCGGTTTCTGGGCGACCCATCTGGGCTTGGCTATCCGGGTTTGTCGGACTCCTCGGTCTGCAGATTGGCTACAACTTGCTGGTGGGCATTGTGGCGGCGGTCTTAGCCAACACTCAGGGTGGCGCATTGGAGGTCTCTCAAAACCTAGGCTTCTTGCTCTTTATTTCCATATTTGCGCCGGGGCTGGTCACCGCACTGGCCACCTGGAGCGCCACATCGCTATTCTCAGCCATCAGTCGGCGGGCCAATAGCATGGCCAGCACGGTGACCAGTGGGCTATCAACCGTCGCAAAATTTGCCGTTCTTAAATCAAGGTGATGCAGCAGTTAAAAGGACTATTTCAACAGACGCCAGATGATACTCCGTTCACAACCGCTCAAGACCGAACGGAGGACGCCGCGATTAATGGCGCAGATGCCCCAGCAGCCGACCCAACCGTCTATCTCCCCATCAAAAGTGAAAATTCACTCATTATCGTCATGGGGATTTTGGGCATGGCTCTCTTGGTGAGCCTCGTTGCCAACCTATTGTTACTCTTCAACAACCGAGCGCTCGCTCAACG
>DATNRH010000767.1 GCA_036703605.1 Candidatus Obscuribacterales bacterium
TCGCAGCGACCAGGACAACCGCTACATCCGGTAATGTTGTTCACGCACTATGAAGGTCAGAGGGGTCCAGAAGCTAGACCCAATTCACCCCCTGCCGCTCTGCAACCCTCCGTAACCACTTGCCGCTTCCTACCTCTTCGGCGCCAGCAAGCACAGCGTCAGAGCAGTCAGGAACGCAGGATTCTCGGCCCTCAAGACGCCACCAGTCTAGCGAAAAGCCAGGTTCGAGGCCACTTTGGTAGTCCACGATTCGAATCTATTACTAAGGAAGGGCAAAAGAGTCAGGACTAGCTGCAGGTGTGGGAGGAGCGGGCTACTGTTCCACATGCGGGGGAGCTTACCTTGAAGCGCCCATCGTGGGCGAAAACGAGGGGTGTTTCAACGGTATCAGCTGTGACGACACTAAGGAATACGGTGCGATAGACGTCCCAGCTCACTCCGTCGGCTGAGATCTCGACTCGGAAGGTGATATCCTAGGAGGTAAGGTTCGATTGACCCCCTTTGTTGGCTTTGCCCCAGCCTACGTAACGTCGCTTTGTAACATTACCGGATCGTCCTCGGACCATGCAGGTTCAGACCACCACGTGTGGGAGCGAGGGCTCCGAGGCCTCCACCACGGGTTGACATCGGACACAATAGGCAAGCAGCGCTCGTTCTGGATTGTCAATATCCGGATAAAATTAACAACAGTATGTATGTGTAGGAGATGCATCTCTGAACAGACTTACAAAGGCATTGAGATCCGATTCATATTCGCCAGAACTGAAGCCGAGATAGAGAATTGCGCCTGCGCGGACCTCAAAAAAGTCCGAGACTACGGCAAAGTCGTAGGCGTTATTCATAACCAAGCCGTAGTCCTGGCTAGAGCAACCGCCTGGCGATTAGCTGGGAGTAGAGCACTGCAAGAGGTTCCAATTTTGGGGGATAGGGGCAAGCTGGTGGGAAGAGCAGTTCATACCTTCGGAGCATGCACTAACGTTGCCAAAAACACTCCAGAAGTCCTGATTGCAATCGAAACGCGTGGGGGCAATGTCAAGGCCGGGATCGGCACAAACGAAGCCAGGTTCAGTGCGGCAGAATCGATCACACCCGTCACCATCACGGTAGTTGCCGTCATCACACTCCTCAGCACCCGCTACAATCAAGTCGCCGCAAAGGGCCTGGCATTCTCTACAACAATCAGAGGAGATGAGGTAGAAAGACCTTAATGGCGACTTACCCTTGGCC
>DATNRH010000768.1 GCA_036703605.1 Candidatus Obscuribacterales bacterium
AGTGGTGTTGGCGTCATCACTGTAACCGCCCAAGTATCTGATGGATTCGTTGACCACAGAGGTAGTGTTGCTGACCTATCAGCGCTGCTAGCTCTCCCTGACATCAACCCGCCCACGACTGCTTACGTCTCCAACTACGACGGTGCCGGTTCCGGCGCCCTCTATCAAAACCTCGGTGATGGTTGGGGTCCAGTAGATGCCGGTAAGGTACAACTGCAGCAAAACTATGCTAAGCATGAGTTTTGGATCACCATCGGTCAATCCAACATGGTTGGCATAGACATAAATACTGCAATTGGGGAAACCGGCGAAATCTTCCCACTTGGTACAGATAAGCCTGATCCTAACTGTCTGGAAGTAAGCTGGGGTGTAGAGCAGGAGCTATATAGACCCGCACCTGCAGGAGAGCTACAGATCTTCAGGCATCCTGCTCAGGATGTTAGAGATCTTCCTGGAGATGTAAAAGGCACCAGCGTAAGCTGCCGTCTTAACTTCATGAAGCGTAGACGCGAATTGTTCCCCGCTATTGATAAAATTGCGGTACTGTGCCGAGCCTGGGGAAACACTGGATTCTCCAACGGAGTGTGGGGTGTTGACGACGCTTACTACCTAGCGGTGAAGGCGGAAGCTGTTGCCTTCCTCGCAGCTAATCCGCATTACACCTTCATGGGTATTCTATGGCTACAAGGCCAACAGGATGTTGTTTCCCTGATGACAGGTCCAACGTATCAAACAGAGCTAATTGATACTATGACCGATCTGCGTGCTGCCCTACCGGGCGGCGATTCCGCTATGCTTCTTGTAGGAACCATGAACCCTACCTACCTGGGTAACACGCCTAGTGCCGCAGCAATTGACGCTGTTCATAGATCAGTTAGTTCTTTCCTTGATAACTCGGCTACAGTGGTACATGATTCCTTAACGGAAATGGCTGACGACATGGAGCATTACGCTGGCAATAGTTACAGGCAACAAGGGTTCCTATTCGCTAATGCTTCGGCTGAGTTCTCCCTTAAGCAAA
>DATNRH010000769.1 GCA_036703605.1 Candidatus Obscuribacterales bacterium
ATCCTAAAGCATGAACTAAACATTACCAAGTAGATTAATACGCTCCACCACACAAAAACCCGATGAAGTCACTCGCCCAACTCGATAAGCAACGACTTGATCATATCGGCCTTCGACCCAGCTAGTACAACCTTCCAATGCATCAGAAACAATTCGAACCAGTACTGGCTCATATTCATTAGCTACCCTTAGCTATATTTTTCAGAGCCTGAATCACCGCTGCAGGTGTCGCCAGGCCCATACCTGCAATATCCAAAGCACTCCCATGGGCAACAGAGCCAAACAATACAGGCGTCCCTATGGTGATTGCCGATGCCTGTCTTGGTGACGCAACTTTAATCGGAATGTGCCCCTGGTCGTGGTACATGGCGAGATAGGCATCGAACTCACGATCGGCAAACAGCGCATCAGCCCCATAGGGCCCATGGGCGTTAATACCCTCTTCAACCGCATCGTCTAATGCTGATTGTATGAAGAGTCCTTCTTCTGTCCCCATTAATCCCCCCTCGCCAGCATGGGGGTTTAATCCGCAAACGCCAATGCGTCCCCCTGGCAAGCCAAGGGCAATGAGTGCATCTCGTGTCGCTCGCAAGGCGTTCAGGATTAAAGGTCCATCCAATCGTGATAGAGCCTCTTTCAAGGGTTCGTGGAGCGTAACATTCACCACGCGATAGACCGGTGACATCAGCATCAGGAATGTTTTATCAGCCGGGGTACCCGTCAACTCTGCTACCAACCCTGGATAGCCCCGGAAATGGATACCAGCGGCGTTGACAGCGGCCTCTGTGTGAGGTGCTGCAACAACGGCAGTGACTGACTGACTCATCGCCAGTTCAATCGCGGCTTTCGCATAGCGATAGCAGGCCAGTCCTGTCACGGAACTCACTTTCCCAAACTGAAAGCTCTGGTCTTCAAGTGACGGGACCACCTGAAGCGGAACCTGTCGACCATTGGGTAGGGAAATGGAACTTTCACCGACCGATACCGGCAACTGGCAAGCTTCAATATGGCGCTTAAGTGGTTCAACCTCACCAACAACGATCAGGTCCA
>DATNRH010000770.1 GCA_036703605.1 Candidatus Obscuribacterales bacterium
TTCAGCCTCAGTGATTGCACGCCCCTTACGACTGCCCCAGTTACCGGCATAACGGGTCTGGAGTACTGTAACACCATGTCCTACTACAACGCTTACAAGGCCCCGCCAAGCGGCATTTCCGAGGTTGTGATCCTCACTCCCAGCCAACTCGGCTGCGACGCTGAAACCAACCACGAAGCTGAGTATGTTGTTACGCCAGCTCTGCCTATCTCTGGCGCCACCCCGAGCATTCTTTGCGCCTCGCCTGACCAAGCCACGACCTTTTCTGCCGCCGGCCTCTTTATCGCTGCCGATGGCGATATTGGCACCTTTATGCTTGACGCCGAAGTCGTAGGCCATGCCCTCCCTGCAGGCTGCGACTTTCACAATCTCACCATGGGCGACGTTTCGCATGTTGTCGAAGTGTGCTCCACTCTCGACATCACGGTTGCCAATACCTCCTCTGTCGCTCTCCTGGGCAATGCAAGCTATGTCCAACCCGACATGGCATGGTCGTCTGCGACACTCCCCGACTGCAATTCCGCTAGCGCGGATCCTCTCCAGGTTACGCTCTACGAGCAGCCCACCATCACCTCAACCGCGCCCTTGGTCATCTGCCAAGACGAGCAAGTTACCCTCAGTGGTGTCAACTTCATCAGCTACAACGAGTCGGGCACGCCCCAGGCCACCAGCTTCGGTGGCCTCAACGTCGTGAGTCAGACTGGATGCCAACCCATCACTATGGCTGCCAGCACCGGCATTACCAGCCTCGAGCTGTGCACAACCGCCGTCATTGATGTGGCTCTTGCCAGCATCACGGTCGATGCCCTCGTTCCCATCGTCGCTAGCAACCCACAGTGCGACTCGCCCGCCATCAACATGGTTGCCGTTAGTCCCATTGCTCTCGCCCGTGCTGCCCCCTCGGCCCTCTGCATTGCCTCCTCTGCCAACATCACGATTGCCGGGCAGTTTGTTGCCTTTGACGAGGCTATTGCTAGCCAGTTTGTGGAGACTGAAATTACCGTTGACGGTGCTGTGCAGACCCCCATTTTCCAGAACTGCACGCTCCTGACCTTCGACCAACAAGGCAGGACCTATTCTGTTGATATTTGCAACGAAGCTGTCCTTACGTTTGGCGCTACTGGGGGATCGACTATTGAAACTCCCGAGGTGAACGCGACTCACGCGAGTCTCCCTTGCGCTGCCTCCAGGGCCGGCGACCTTTTCCACTTTGTGCCTCCTCCCACTGTGACCAACATCGCGCCAGACACGATCTGCCAGTCATCACGCAACACCAACTTCACCTTGACGGGCACCTTCTACATTGTCAACGGCCAGCCCCTTGACTTGTCCTTTGACGATCCTCCCGTCCTGGTTGGCAGCTCCGCCCTCATCTCCTCCAATTGCTCTGGCAACCCCACCCAGGTGGGCGCCTTGGACGAATACGAGCTGTGTACCGAGTTTACCGTTGCCGTTACCGACTACACTTTTGTGAGCTTTGGCCAGAATGTTCCTGTCAGCGTTCTTTCTGCTGGCGGCTGCCAAGATAATAGCACCATCAACGTGCGCCCTGCTCCCATTATCACTGGCTACGAGCCCACTTACATCTGCAACGACGAAAACGTCCACCTTCGCACTATCACCTTGGTTGGGGACAACTTCTTCCGAGTTGAGCCCTCACCCTATGTTGACACTGACTACTCCCAGGTAACCCTAACTTCCGAGTCTCGTCTGTCATGAAGGGTTGTCGGGTCAGGGTGGCGTTGGGTTGGAGTACAAGGGGGGGGTGGCTTTGAACCCCTTTCCTGCTCATGGCATAGGTAACAGTGGGCGGTGTCCAGTTTGATATTGATCTGGCTTCCTGGGACGATGCCACCTACTGCAGCTCCCTTACTATCGATGCCGATACTGTCACCACTTGCACTCGCCTCAATATCACAGCCCCTGTTCCCGACACAGTCTATTCCGCCATCCAGGGGGACGTTCCGGTACGAGGGGTTAGGGTTAGGGGTTGCGGCTGCGGTTGGAGTGTGACCTTTGAGGGTGAAGTGGGGGATGTGGGTATGATGCGGCCTATAACGCTGATGACGTCATGGTCATGATGGGGGTGATCACTAGATGTTAGGAGAAATGAAGAGTGATCGGGACATGCTGATGCTACGTTTTCTTCTCTCATGTCTTAGGTTACTTCTACAGTCTGGGATATCCTGCGTGGCCCAGTTGAAATCATTGTCGACTCGCCGCTCGACTTCTGCACGTGGACGGACTCCAACTTTGTCGTGCAGCCGCCGCCTAGCCTCGAGTTGATCGAAACCCCGCCCAACTTCCCCCCGCTTGGCCCTGGGCTCTGCTCAGCTGATGGAGGCTGGGTCGACATCTACGGCGCTGACTTCATTGAAAACCAGACCATGGCCCGCATTAA
>DATNRH010000771.1 GCA_036703605.1 Candidatus Obscuribacterales bacterium
TTGGTGGAGGTGCCAATCAGGGTGAGCATGCCTCCCATAACCGTGGCGTAGGAAAGGGGAATCAGCAGCTTGGAGGGCGATCGCCCTTGAACTTTGCACCAGTCTTCCACAATCGGTAGGAATACAGCGACGACGGCGGTGTTATTGATGAAGGCTGTAATGGGCCCCACAATCATGCCCATGACGAAAATTTGTTGGGAAATGCGTTGACCGCCCCAATCAATCAGCCAACTCCGCACGACTTGGATCACCCCTGTGCGAGCGATGCCAGCACTGAGAATAAACATGGCCATGACGGTGATGGTGGCTGAGTTGCCAAATCCTGAGACGCCCTCTTCTGGGGTCACCAGACCTAGCAGCATCAGCAGTACTGCGACCATCAATGCCGTTAAGTCAACGGGCACCCATTCTGCCACGAAGCTGATCAGCGCTAGCATAATGACCAAGATGGTCTGAAAAATGGGACTCATGACGATCGAAATCAGCATTCAAGTAAACCAACTGCGTCAGGATTGCGGATGAAAGCTTGGGGGTTGGGTTCTAATGACGACAGGTAACGAACCAAGTGCCATGGAGAGTTTCGCTAGTATAGCGCTTCGTGGTTCAGAAGAAGGGGGTAGACCAGCTTGGGGATCTATCACTCAGTTATCAGGTTTGCAGTAAGGGTTTCACGCTATGTGTCAGAATGTAAAGCGTGTGGATCACTTCGTCACTCAATACAGCGCGCACCCCAACGATTGCCGCTCTCGGAAATTTTGATGGTGTCCATCGTGGACATCAAAAGGTTCTTGCGCCAATTTTGCCGGGGTCTTGCGTTGATCAGCTAGCCCCAGATTCGGTGGCTATGTCGGTTGGACATCAACGCTCTCAACCTGGCGCAGCTCAGGAATCCGATTGCTCTCTTGATGCAAATTCCCAGCGCGATCGCCCCCTGCGCACCGTGGTGACGTTCTTCCCCCATCCTCGGGAGTTTTTTGCCGGAGAACGCCGTCTATTGTTAACGCCCTTGGATGAGAAGGTGTGGGAGTTGGCCAAGTTGGGGGTTGAACAATTGGTCTTGCTGCCCTTTGACCAAGGCTTAGCGCAGTTGACCCCTCAGGAGTTTGTGCAGCGTATATTGGTCGATGGTCTTGATGCTCGTCATATTAGCGTCGGTGAAGACTTTTGCTTTGGCCGCGATCGCTCTGGAACAACGGCAGATTTGAGGGCGATCGCGGCGACCTTTGGCGTTCAGGTGACGGTGGTGCCGCTCTATGCCGATGGGGGCGATCGCATCAGCAGTTCTGCGATTCGTGATGCCCTAGGCCAGGGTAATATTGCCAGAGCCAATCACCTACTGGGGCGACCCTATGCCCTCACCGGCACGGTAGTGCAGGGGCAGCAGTTGGGGCGCACCCTCGGTTTTCCGACGGCAAATCTGGAGACGCCGCCCCAAAAATTATTGCCCCGTCAAGGTGTTTATGCGGTGTGGGTTGACCTAGACGGTACCCTACGCCCCAGCGTGATGAACCTAGGGCATCGCCCTACGGTCAATGGTTTGCAGCAAACCCTAGAGGTACATCTGCTAGATTGGTCAGGCGATCTTTACCAGCGTCGGCTGACCCTGTTCCTCAGCCACTTTTTGCGCCCTGAGCAGAAATTTGACTCCCTGGATGCCTTGAAGGAGCAAATTCAAGCCGACTGTCAGATGGCAAAATACCTCCTCACGGCTCCAGGCTAGTTACTGGCCATTAATCACTGAGCATCAATGGCAGCCAATAGGGTGCGGGCAGTGGTGCAAAGGTCGGTGTGATGCTGACCATTGCTGGCAATCAGGCATCCCCACTGGTTTACGTCTCCCCGGTTGTACTGCAAGGGGGTTTCATCGGCATAGGTAAACTGACCACCGGCTTCCGTCAAAATTAGTTCCGGTGCCGCCATATCCCAGTCTTTGGGAGCCGATTTACCTGAGAGAGAAATGTAGACATCGGCCCGTTGCTCTACCACCGCCGCAATCTTGCCACCTACGCTGCCTACGGCAATTTGATGTTGACAAGGAAGCTGTTTCAGCAGTTGGTTGAAGCGGTCATCTCGGTGGGTGCGGCTCATGACCACGACTAAGTCCTCGGGGCGATCGCGTTGGGATACCTTCAGGGGCGTGGTGGTGCCCCCGGTAGTTTCTACAAAAGCTCCGCCGCCCTTGGTGGCATAGTAAAGCTTGCCCAGTTCAGGACAGACAACGACTGTCAGCATGGGACGCCCTTGGTAGGTCAAGGCGATATGTAGTGCATATTCTCCGGTGCGATCGATAAAGTCGCGGGTGCCATCGAGGGGATCAATAATCCATAGCCAGTCTTCAGGAAACGGGGACTGGCGTTTCTGAGCCTTGTAGGTTTCTTCGCTCAAGTAGCCAAAGGTATCTTGTCCAAAGGCAGTGGTTAAGCGATCGAGGATATAGTGATTGGCGGCCAGATCGGCGGAGGTTACGGGGCCATCCTTGCCTTCCTGCACATTCAGCCCTGCCTGTGCGCCGACGGGAGTTTCTCCCCGATAGTAGGTCTGTAGAATTTCCGCTGCGCCCCAGCCTATCGAGCGGGTGACCTCTAGAATATGCTCCGTGGAGAGTCCGGCAATGGTGGTCGGCAAGTTCACGCGTAAAATCCTCGCTAATGATAAAGACTGGATGATGAGGTGAGGGATCGTAGAGATCCCATTTTTAGCCCATCGCATCATAACAGACCGATTTGTCGTCATGGAGCGTTTGCTGGTTGAACGGTGAGATACCGGGTCTATAGGGGCGATCGCCCTTGGTTTAAACTGCGTTCGGTGCCGTCATGGATCCAGAAACTCTTATCCGTTGGGTAATGACCGATATCATTCTGAGCCTGGTTCCGTCCGAACTGGTGGAGCAGCCCTCGCCTGGTCAGTGGGAGGACGTAACGATTGGTAAGCACTTCGACATTGCTCAATGCTCTAATCCTGATGAGAAGAGGGTTGAGCGACGTCGAAACCCGGCAACTTAGCCTCATTTAATGGAGTCCATCTACTTATTCGTATTGCCCTGGGATCACGGAATCATG
>DATNRH010000772.1 GCA_036703605.1 Candidatus Obscuribacterales bacterium
ACGGTTTGGATCTTTTCAGGACAGATCTCCGGCGATAGTCCTCGCTGGGCAGTGCAGGAGGCTGAGCACCATGGGCAACTACTTTGCCAGGTGACGAGTGATGCCCGTGGTGAATTTTGGGTGGAGCTACCTGTAGGTAGCTATACCTTGATGGCTCAGTATGATACTGATCTTTATCTTAATTCTTTTTCTGGCGATGGTTACTATACCTCCGTTGACGTCCGCCCCGGAGAGGTGACGGACGTGACGCTAACCAACCGTGAACGAGCTACGTTTTAGCCATGCCCCCCTCCTCCCGGTGTTTCAATGACGAAGGTGTCCCCTGCATTCATAGCCACTTCAGCATTGCCAGGCAGATGTTCAATGGCACCATCACAACGTTCAATCCAGTTGTGTCCCAGTTGCCCTGGCTCTCCTCCATGCAGACCAAAAGGTGGAATACGACGATGCCCTGATAAAATAGCTGCGGTCATCGGTTGACGGAACTGGATGCAACGCACGACCCCATTGCCGCCAGTGTGACGCCCCAGACCGCCACTGTGGGCGCGAATGGAAAACTCATTGAGCAACACCGGAAATCGCCATTCTAGAACCTCTGGATCCGTTAAGCGTGAGTTGGTCATATGAGTTTGAACGGCATCGGTTCCGTTAAAATCTTTCCCTGCACCTGAACCACCACAGATAGTTTCGTAGTATTGATGCTGAGCATCACCAAAGGTAAAGTTATTCATGGTTCCTTGAGCAGCTGCCATGATGCCTAGCGCTCCATAGAGAGCATTAGCGATCGCTTGAGAGGTTTCCACATTACCAGCAACTACTGCCGCTGGGTAGTGAGGGTTGAGCAAGCAGCCTTCGGGGATGGTCATGTGCAGAGGTTTCAGGCATCCGGCGTTGAGGGGGATCTGATCATCCACTAAGCTGCGAAAGACATACAGCACCACAGCTTTAGCGATCGCTAGGGGCGCATTTAGATTGGTGGACTGTTGGGGAGAGGTGCCGGTGAAGTCAATATGGGCAGTGCGATCGTGATGGTTGAGGGCGATCGCCACCTTGATCTGACTACCATCATCTAGCTCATAGGTAAATTGACCGTCGCTTAACCGTTCAATGACCTGTTGCACCGAAGCAGTGGCATTATCCTGAATATGCTGCATATAGGACTGTACAACCGACAAGCCATAGTGATCGACCATGCGCTGCAGTTCGTGGCTGCCTCGCTCATTGGCGGCAATTTGAGCTTTTAGATCGGCGATATTCTGGATAGGATTGCGGGCGGGGTGAGATCCGGACGTGAGCAAGTCCAAAATCTCCGCCTCGCAGAAACGTCCTTGGTTCACTAATTGCACATTATCCAGTAACACACCTTCTTG
>DATNRH010000773.1 GCA_036703605.1 Candidatus Obscuribacterales bacterium
TGTGAAGTAGTGACCCTAGCAGTAATGTAGAAAGAATTTCTTCCAAGTTAAGGCGTCCTCCTAATGGAGGCAGGGCCGCAGGGGTGGGCATTCATGAGGCTGTTCAATACTACCCCCTAATACTTGCTTTACTACCCCCTACCTCCACCCTACTACCCCCTAAATTGCCTACCACCGGAAAGTGCCTCAGTCACGCCAGCTACCGGCAGTCGGTCGGAATCCCGGTTGTGGGACGCGATGTTGCGCGCAACGCGGCGTTGCAACCGATTAAAGAACGTAGTATTTAGTGGGAGCTGGAGCTAACGGGGATTTCAGTGGGGTTTGGGCTTAATCGGACGGGGGAACGGGAATTCGCAGAAATAGCCCGTTCGCCACTGAGTGGGGTCGGGCTAACGGGAGCTTTTAGTGAGGTGTGACTTTAAGCGGTTTAGGCTAACGAGACTTCCTAGTGAGGTGCGACCTTAATGAGTACGACAGTGAGGATGCGGTGGAATAACAGGGAGCAAAGCGGTCAATCATGAGGTGTTTATGTGCAGGTAGGGGTTTAGGGAGAACTCGTCTCTGTTGTTTGTGGCGTACATCAGCCTGAGGGCATGGACTTGGTAGGTGGAATCCTGGCTAAGAGGGATCAGAGTGTATTGTCGGTCAAGGCGAAAGAGCTCCAGAAAGGGATGGAGGCTGCAGTGGCGGGGTGCATTCTGGAAGGGGAACACTTTCAGCCACAGCATGGTGCGCGCGGGTGTTCGCACTTGGATGCAAGCTTCGAGCCGAACGTACCAAGGCTGGCGTATGTTGCGGATGCGAAATTCTAACGTGTCACCTGGGCGGACGTAGAAGGTGGTGCCGTTGGATCTGGGCAAGCGAAGGCAAGAAACGCCAGCCCCTGGAGGATGAGGGGGAGAACTTACGAGTGTAGGAGCTGAAGTTGAGGGCTTCAGCAGCAGGCACTTCGCCTTGGAGGCCATAGAGGCGCCAGGCAAGGATCACAATGTGGCGATAGTCGGCAACAGTGGCGTTGGCAATGGGCTGCAAGGTACCAAC
>DATNRH010000774.1 GCA_036703605.1 Candidatus Obscuribacterales bacterium
AACAGATTGCTGATGCCTCAGGTTATTCCATCAGTTATCTCACGCGGGATATTGGTCCCAAGCTGTGGAAGCTTTTAGGGCAAGCGTTAGGCGAATCCGTGAGTAAAACCAGTTTTCAGGCAGCATTACTGCGCTGGCAAGAACGGCAAGGGGAGCAGCCGGGCAGCATCGACGGGGGAGCCGCTGAAAATGCCCAGTCCCCTCCCACCACCCCATTCACCCAGCCCGCCAGCCACTCCGCTCTCCCTCCTGTCAACCTCGACTGGGGCGAAGCTCCTGATGTCTCTACCTTCTTCGGTCGTCAAGACGAGTTAGCTACCCTGTCTCAATGGCTGGTGCAAGAGCGTTGTCGCCTGGTGCTGCTTTTTGGGATGGGCGGCATCGGCAAAACCTCTCTAGCCGTGAAGGTGGCACAGCAGTGTTTGGCGAGTGGTAGAAGAACAGGGTATGAGGGGGGTAAGGGGGCAGAGTATGAGGCTATGAGGATAGCAGAGGGGGAGGGGATTCTTTCTCAGTCCAGCCACCCAGCCACCCAACCACCCAACCACCCAGCCACCCCCTTCACTCACGTGATCTGGCGATCGCTCCGCAATGCCCCAGCTCTATCCGATCTGCTCCGTGACCTACTCCTGTTTCTTGCGCCTGGGGATACCTATGAACCAACCCTCTTGAATCTGATGCAGGGCTTGCGATCGCATCGCTGCCTGATCATCCTCGATAATGCCGAAACCATCCTCAAAGCTGGGGAAGAGCTGGATCATCCCACCCGATCGGGCGTCGGGCGCTATCGCGAGGGCTATGAGGACTACGCCGACTTCATTCGCGTGATGGGGGAGACGGCCCATCAGAGCTGTTTGCTGCTGACCAGTCGGGAAAAGTTCACCACCATTGTGCCGATGGAGAGTGATGGGACGAAGGTGCGATCGCTCCAGCTCTCTGGCTCCGCCGAGTTGGGGCTGGCTCTGATGAGTACCACAGGTTTGCGAGGGAGTTTAGAGGCGCAGCAGGCGTTGTGCGATCGCTACAGCAGCAACCCCCTGGCCCTCAAAATTGTGGCCGGCACGATCCAAGACCTGTTTGATGGCGACATTGCGACGTTTCTCGCTCAAGGCACCGGGGTCTTCAACGGTATTCGTCGCTTGCTCAATCAGCAGTTCGAACGACTTTCTGCCAATGAGCAAGCGGTGATGCACTGGTTAGCCATCAACCGCGAGTGGACGAAAATTGCCGACTTGGCCGCCGACTTGCTGCCCCCCATCTCCCGCGGCCATGTGCTGGAAGCGCTGGAGTCGCTTGGTTGGCGTGGACTCATCGAACGGCGAGCCGGTAGCTACACCCAACAGCCCGTGGTGATGGAATACACGACGGATGTGCTAATTCAACAAATGAGCGATGAACTCAGCACCGCCCAGCTAGCTTGGTTTTGCCGCTATGCGGTGCTCAAAACCACCGTCAAAGATTACATCCGCGAAAGCCAAGAGCGCATGCTGGCGCACCCGATCGCTACCCAATTTAGACAGACCTTTAGTTCCCCTGCTGCCGCCGAACAGCAATTTTTGCGGATTTTGCTGGCCTTGCGCCGCAGCGAAACCCAGCTATCGGGCTATGGCGTGGGCAATTTAATCAACCTCGCCCGGCTGCTATCCCTCGACCTGAACGGACTCGACTTCTCGGGACTCACCATTCGGCACGCTTACCTGCAAGGGATGCAGTTGCACAACGTCAACTTTGCCGAGGCCAGTTTCTTACACCCCCGCTTTACCGGGACTGTGGGCAATGCGTTGTCATTAGCTTTCAGTCCTGATGGGCAATTTATCTGTACGGGCGATCATCAGGGCCAGGTTTACCTGTGGCGGGTGGCCGACGGTCTGCAACACGCTAGCTTAGAGGGCCACGACAACTGGGTGCGATCGGTCGTCTTCAGTCCCGATGGTATGACCCTGGCAACGTGCAGTGATGATCAGACGATTTGCCTATGGAACTGGCAAACCTGTGAGCATTTGCATACCATCGAAGTCCCAGATAACTGGGTGACATCGATCGCCTTTAGCCCAGATGGCACGCTGATAGCAAGTGCCAACGATCACACATTAACCCTATGGAACACGGCTTCGGCAAGGGTTGCAGCGGTATTGATGACGGATATCTCCCGTGTGCGTTCTTTAGCATTTGCGCCCCAGGTACCCATCATTGGTGCCGCAGGTCCTTGCCTAGCCACCAGCAGTGATGAGGGCATCATGCTGTGGGATCTTGCGAGTCGCCGTCGCTTGAGCGTGATTCCCACCCAAAACCAAATTGAAGCGATCGCCTTTAGCCCCGATGGGGAATATATCGCGATGGCCGGAGCCCATGCCACACTGGAACTCTGGAGTGTGGCAACGCAGCAGCGCGTGCGCCAATTTCGAGGCCATCGGGGCATGGTGCAAGCACTGGCCTTCAGTCCTGACGGGCAGCATCTCATCAGCGGCGGACAAGATACCACCCTCAAGCTGTGGCAGGTCAACACGGGCACCTGCATCAAAACGCTA
>DATNRH010000775.1 GCA_036703605.1 Candidatus Obscuribacterales bacterium
AGCAGCCGCACCAAATCATTTTGAACCGATGCGTGGGTATATTCATCATCGGGGTGGGGCGTTTGTCCAGGCTGCTGGAAATGAGGACGTTCGTCATACATCTGCCCCCATTTCATATCTGCCTGCTGCACCAGTTCATACAAAAGTTGCGGGTGCTCCAAAATATTCTGGATAGCCTGCCGCAAAGCATTCAGGGGCGTTTCAATATGCTGACTCAGTAATCCCTCATGGGTGCCGACCCAGTTTTTGAGGGTGACCTGCAGGGCTCCAGATGCGTCTACTAAATGGCGATCGATGAACAGATCTACAGCATGTTTAGCCTGCACCAAAGGAGGAATCATCGACTCTCCTTTCAGAAAGTCTCCGCCTTCCCGGGCAATCAAGTCCGCGATGGAAAAGTCTCGCCCCATGCGAAGCTCTTGTTCAAGGTCTGCCTGATCTGACATAGCTGCTCCGGTCTTGACGGGTGTATTCTATCGCGATCGCTTTCCATCGTGACACAGATCGTCTGTACGTCAAAGCTTGGCGATCGCTACCCATGAATCGGCCATGACTACCGATGTCCCTGTACCCCAAGCTAGGGAGTCTGTATCGAGGCGAGGCAGGGGCGATCGCTGCCGCGTTTGGGCTGTGGTATTCACCCGCACTAGGCGGATTTCGGTGCGTTGGTTGCGGGCATCTTCAGGGGCGATGCCGGGTAGCGGTTCGTTAAACCCCTTACCCTCGGCGGCAATATTATGCTGAATACCCTGACTGCGTAGATAGTCTACGACCACCTGGGCCCGCTGCTGGCTGAGCTGTTGATTGATAGCGGCGCTACCGGTGCGGGAGGTGTGACCAATAACCCGGACGGCTACGGTTTCGATGCTAAATTCTTTAATTTCTGTCGCGAGTTGATTCAGGGTTTGTTGACCTTCGGGCGTCAGTTGGGCGGCTCCGGTAGCAAAGCTCACGTCACCGCGTACATCAAGGTTGCCGATGTCGGGGGCGGCTTGAATTTGGGCTGGTTCTAGGGTGGGGGCGGCGGGGGCAGTGGAGCGTTGGGCACCCATGAGCTGATCTGCTAGTTCTGGATTATCTGCCTTAACTAGGTCAATAAGCGCTTGGGTGTTGCTGGCGGCTTTGACAATGAACTGAGGATCGTAGAGATCACTGAGGTTGTCAGGAACGACGTTGACTTGATTCGATAGGGTAAGAACAGCAGCGATCGCTCCGATACGGGTCTCTAGAATACCTTCGGTCATCCAAGCCTGAGCTTCAGCGGCGGTGAAGAACTCAATGCCATCAACAACGGCGGCGGCATCAGCGGGAGATAGGTTACCATCTTCGGCAATTTGGGCCTGCAGTTGGGATGAGTCGCGGACATTGGCGTCAATGCGGCGATAGTAGGCTTCTAGGAATTCTGAAACCAGGTCAGGCTGCGATCGCACCAAGCGATCGGAGGCTACCATCACGTCAACAATGGCTCCTGGGGCATCTTCACTGGACAGGACGACGGTATAGCCCTGCTGCCTTGCTTGGGATACAAAGGGTTCCCAGATGATGGCAATGGCGATCCGTTCGTTTGGATCTTGAATGAGCTGCCAGGCTTCTGAAGCGTCGCCCACTCGGGTGATATTGAAATCAGATAGGTTAAAGCCATCAAACTTGGTATCTAGCACGAGGGCCAGATATTCGCTGGGGGTATCGCCAGCAAAGGCCATGCCGAGGGGTTGTCCTTGGCGTTTGGCTTCAGCGGTGAGCTGGTTGAGGTTTTGCAGGGAGGTGAGGTTGGGATAGGCGGGGGTGTTGAGAATGACGGCATCGGCTCCGACGGTGCGATCGATTAAACCGACGATGCGTCCGTCAGGCTGCTGCTGCACAAATTGATCGAGGGTGGTGACAATGATATCGGCATCGCCTTGATTGAGGCGATCGGCGCGGGCGGCTTGGTCAAATTCATCGTCGTAGGACAGGCTAATGCCTAGCTCAGACAGAGTGGCTTGAAAAGCGCTATTGCGGAAGGTGCTGTAGCCGCTGAAGGTATCGCCCAATACCCTGAGGCGGCCTGCTTCACGGCGATCGCCCGTCAGACTAGGAAGGGGATTCGATCCGCCAGAGAGGGATCCCAACATCCACAGCCCGCCTGCCACCAGCCCGCCGGTAAACAGGAGGGTCACCACAAGGGCAACAATTAAGGTTGGATCAATGCGCTTGCTCATAGAACTACCGGGTATTCCACTGGTTGAGTCTTCTAGATGGAGGACGGGGACTCCTGATGGATAGCGGGATTTGTAAGGGTTTGTAACGTTTCCCAGGGCGATCGCCGCTAGTCCTAGAATACCCCCCACGGCATCGATGTCTATATCCACGTCAGCCTAGCTGGAAGGGCAGGCACGAGACCACCTTTGGCTTCAAGCGGCTTAAAACAAGGCCAGGATCATGGGTAAGAGGCTTGTGCAGGCGGTGGCGAGTTTGGAGGCTTCGGTCAGGGGTTCGGCGATGGACTTCAGCGTGGCGGTGGCCCGTTTTGCGAGGCGCTGCATGGTGCTTTCCTTGGGATCGCTGCCAGCTTTGACTAGTTTGGCGACCTCTCCTAGGGCTTCGGCTTTTTCGTCGTCGCTGAGTTCAGTATCGGTTTCGATGGCGGCTTTGAGCTGCAGCAACAGGGTTTTCAGGCTCGGTTGATCGGGCGTGGGAGCAGCATCGGGCAGTTGATTGATCTGGTTGCTGACCTGTCCACTAATTTCCCCGAGGTTGAGAGTGCTGCCGGTGAGGTTGACGTCGCCACCTGCGTAGAAACTGCCGTCGCCGGTATTGATGGGATTGTTCATATTGTGAATGGATAATGGGTTTTGGGTAAAACTTAGCATGACTTCCTTTAGATCATTGGCGCGCTGGGTTTGTCCTGCCAACAAGCCACTTTTATAGCCCTCCTTTAGTCCAAGTTGATATCCCTCGTCCCACGTTCGCTCAATCTTGGCTTTATCTGTTCCTGCCGGCACTTGCAACGTGAGTAGAACATCCTGTCCTTGCCGTTCAAACCCTTGAATTGAATCACGACTTACGTCAGGATTCTCAGCCGTCACCTTCTCAAAGGCAGTTCTGAACGCTGCGGGATCAATTCCATTGCGGATGAGAATTTGAACGGTATCTAGGGTCTCTTTGAAGAATTTCTCGAAATCGCCAGTCCGAAAATCCTTATTTAGGTCATGGGGACGTCGTTCTCTGTCACCCCGGTCATCCGGTTTCTCTCTAAGAAAGATATGTTGACAGTCAACGTCTTTTAGGATGGTTGTTTCGTCAATATTCCAGGCTTCTAGGCAGGCTCCGGTGAGGTGGGCGGTGGTGAAGTTGGTGGCAATACATTGAGCTTCGGTGAGGATAGCTCCGTGAAGTTCTGCACCTTCCAGGTTTGCGCCGTTGAGAATGGCATTGTTTAACCTGATGCGGTGGAGTTGGGCGCTGGCTAAGTTTGCACCATGTAGATCGGCATGGGACAGATCATGATCGATGCCGTTGAGGGTGGTGAGGAGAGTACAAACGCGAGGATCTTGGAGGATGCTGGAGCCAAGTCGAGCTTGATCGAGGTCGTGGGCTTGGTGCCAGCGGACTTGGCTTAGGATTGTAGATTTATGGCGGTAATCTGCAAAATTGGTACGTTGAAGATAAGCATGGGAAAACGACGCACCGCTCAAATCAGCACCGCTAAAGGTGGTTCCCCCCAGTGCGGCAAAGGCTAACCTAATGATACGAAGGTTCTCAAATCGCTGGTCTCTTTTATGAATACATCGGTTAATGTAGATAGAGAGAAATAAGCTTGCGACAGCGACAGCGACAGCGCCGGCGACAGCGCCGGCGAAAGGGAAAGTGAAAGCGCCA
>DATNRH010000776.1 GCA_036703605.1 Candidatus Obscuribacterales bacterium
GAAATGGCGTTGTGGTACCAGCACGGCAAGCATATTCCCATTCGGCTGCGCTGGGCAGGCGATACCCTCGCCCCGTGTGTCTTGATAGTCGCTGGCAAAACTCCACGGCCTCATGCCAGCTCACCTGCTCTACCGGACGATTGTCCCCCTTAAAGTTGGCTGGATCGTCATGAAGGTAACGTTTTATTTTAGGTAGCGCTGAGACAGCGCGCCACTGGCTCTGAGTTACGAGATATTTACCCATCCAAAAGGATGAAATAGTCACTGAATGCTGGGGCTTTTCGTCATCGCTTCCCTCACCATCAGGTGCCCCCATAGTAAACGTCCCGCCAGGGATCCACATCAGATCTAGCGTGACTCCATCACCCAAATCTTCCCGATGATACTCAGCTTGACGTTGTTCTCGATCAATTACATTCCCTTGATGGTCAACCGTCACTACCTCGAACTCAACCATGGGAGACGGAGAATGCTCTTGGCTGCGCTGTCCGGCTGTTCTAGGAGTTGAGTGAGTGGGTTGGGGAAAGACAGTTAAACTATCCCGCTTTATGGCAATCCGTTGAAGGGCAGTAATCGCCTGACGATCTGCCCTCGACGCTCCCAATACCCGAATCCAAAGCTGTTCCGCTAGATCAAGCTGATTATTCAGCTCCGCATCCTGCGCTTCCGATTTAAGGGTCTTCACGTCATCCAGCGTCGCCTGTTCTGGCAACAGGATCAGGTAATTCTTCGACAGCGGCTCCACGGCCGTGTAGGGCGTTTGCTTTGGCTTGCCATGCCGGGCATTGAGGCTCGGCACCTGATAGCGCAGATGCAGGTTCAACCGTTCCACCGTGGCGCAATTGTTCGACCCTTGCAGCGTCAGGCCCTCCAGCAACGCATGGGTAAAGGAACCGTGCCCCAGCGCCTCAAGTTCATAGGACGCTTCCCGAGGGCTACAGCTATAGATCGTCACCATACCCTGCTGCTCCTCCGTTCCCAGGCCCGTCCCGTGACGGCGACCCTGGCTGCGGCAGGCATCCAACAGCAAAATCGTATTATCCGCTCCGCAGTTGCGCAGACAGGCGGTCACATCACTCACCCGCAGCGCCGTTTCGGCAATATTGCCCGGATCCACATCAATGGGCATCAGGTAGTCGTGGCCCTCATGCAGTTCGCCATGGCCAGCAAAGAAAAACCAAAAATTGTCCCCCGCTTCCAAAAACGGTGCCTGAAACCGCTCTCGGAAAAAGCGCTTCAGGTTGCCAAACGTGGGCAGCGATCGCATCTCCCCCCGAGGCGTCTCGATGGGCGGCGAATCATCGGCAAAGTAGAAGACCTGCTCAAACTTGACCGTGGTGAGAAAAAAATCTCGCACAGCGATCGCATCCTGCACCGCATACTGAAGCGGCTGGAGGTTGTAGTAGTCGTTAATACCAATGCAGATGGCCCAGTTTCTGGTCATGGAGCAGCGATCGTCAGGGGTGCCGCCTTAGTTTAAACCAGGTTACGGGTGGTGTTCCGTATTCTTTATGAAGCAGAAACCCTAGATAGATCGGTAGGATGCGTATAGCCTCCGGCATGGCTTCGCTAAAGCGCCAGCGTAACGCATAAACCTCACAAATTGGTGCGTTACGGCTTCGCCTAACAGCACTCTACGATTATCTGATTGGTCTCACAAATTGGTGCGTTACGGCTTCGCCTAACAGCACTCTACGGTTGTCTGATTGGGCATGAGGCTAGCGATCGCTCCATGCGGGATGTTTCATCAACGCTGCCATCACCCGCACACCGCGCAACTGGTTCGTGAGCGGCAAGTGGCCGCGGGGGGCAGATAGATCCCAGGTGAATTCATTGGGGTAGCGCGTCCAGAGCTTCTCCGTACGCCAGCCAATTTTTGACCATAGAACATCCCAGTTTTTGCCACTGCCCAGCCATAGCTCTCGCTGCACCGAGAAGCCAAACTTACCTTGGGAATGGGCCAGCCAAAGGCGATCGATGGTGCAAAGGTCGGTGATGGGGAAACCATCCACTTCGGTGAAATAGAGCCATTTACGGGCGATCGCTGTTTCACCCGATAGTTCGCACATTTTTTGCAGCGTGACCCGATCGGCTTCTTCAAAGTCTTGCTGGGCCAGAAGCTGTTG
>DATNRH010000777.1 GCA_036703605.1 Candidatus Obscuribacterales bacterium
TCGGTTTGCTTAATGCCCAAAGCAAACACGGCCATAGAACGAATTTGTAGATTTTGATCTGCCAATACTTTTTTGATCAGAGGCACCGCCAACTCCGCATCCACCGTCCGCAGGCTAGCCAACGCCACCATGCGATCGCGGGCATTGTCACTATCTAAATGCTCAGAAATTTGCTCTAGGCTAAGCTGACTCATAAATAACCACCAATTGTTACAAATCTACACATAGTTATGGTGATCATTGTAACCATTTTTTCTTGTCCTCGCCGGGAGCGATCGCCCTTGGGCATTAGGGCATTCCCCCTCAAGTCCCTTCGATGACGGTAGGACTCTAATCAACCCTGGCATCTGGCCGATACTCGTCGGCTCATCTCCCATCCTTCGACCAGGTCAGGATGAACGCAGAGGTTGATGATCGCCGTTGAACTCCCATCTTCCCTAGGGTGAGTAGGGCTCTAAGATGTAGATATATGAAGCAAGGAGCATCATGCAGACCCTAACACTTGGTTCCACCCCGATCACCGTGCCGGCTCTAGGCATTGGTACCTGGGCCTGGGGCGATCGCTTTTTTTGGTCCTACGGCAACGACTACGACGACGGTCAACTGCGAGACGCCTTCAAGGCAGCCGTACAGGCGGGCGTCAATTTTTTTGACACTGCTGAAATCTATGGCTTCGGTGAATCAGAACGGCTGCTGGGGCAATTTATCCAAGAGATCGACCAGCCCGTGTATGTAGCCACCAAATACTTTCCCCTACCTTGGCGCTTCAACGCAGGCTTTGTCGCCGATGCCCTCACCGCCAGCCTCAGGCGCTTGCAGTTGCCCACAGTGGATCTCTATCAAGTTCACTGGCCCTTCGACTTTCTCCTGGGACAACCCACGCTCATGGATGCCCTAGCGGATGAGGTGCAGCAGGGACGCGTTAAGGCCGTAGGCGTGAGCAACTATTCTGCCGAGCAACTGAAGCAGGCCCAGGAACTATTGGCCAAGCGGGACGTGCCCCTAGCTGTTAACCAGGTGCAGTATTCTCTCCTAGCTCGACAGATTGAGCAGAATGGCGTCATGGCTACAGCTCGGGATCTCGGGATCACTATCCTGGCCTACAGTCCCCTGGCTCAGGGACTACTCACCGGCAAGTACGCCACAGATACCGATACCAAACCGCTCGGGGCACGTCGCATCGATCCGCGCTTTAGCCCTAAGGGTTTAGCCAAACTCGATCCGGTCGTGGCCGCATTGAGAGACATTGCCCAGAGCAACGATCGCACCCCGGCCCAAGTCGCCCTCAATTGGCTGGTCGCCCAGGGAAATGTGGTGCCGATCCCCGGTGCCAAGAATGCTCAGCAGGCCCAGCAAAATGCCGGAGCCCTGGGCTGGCAGCTCAACGAAAGCGATCGCCAACGTCTAGCCGAGGTGACTCAGGATTGGGCATGATCCCCAGGATCTAGCGCTCTCTCACCAGGTCTTCAACGATCGATATATCTCACTCGATACATTTCATTGAGTTCACAAAAGGGCGATCGCCCTAGGAGGCTAGTTATGAAACTCTTAACCGATTGGGGCTTTACGGCAGAAAGCTGGCGAGGCACGCGGGGTGAATATTGGGTGGTGATGCAGGGGCTGCTGATGGTGGGCTTTGTCCTCGTGCCTGTCTATGGGCCAGCCCTGCCCCTAGGTCTGAGTCTTGGCCTCAAAGCGATCGCCCTTGGTCTGGCCCTGTTCGCCTTGGTGCTCTTGGGCAAAGGACTCGTGGACTTGGGGCAAAGCCTTACCCCTCTGCCCTATCCCCGCGAGGATGGGCAACTGATTCAAACTGGCATGTATGGCATCGTGCGCCATTGCTTGTACAGCGGCATTGTCCTGATGGCGATCGCCTTTAGCCTATGGCAAGGCAGTCTATCTCATCTAGCAGCCACCCTCGTGCTCTTCTTCTTTTTCGACTTCAAGGCTCGTAAGGAAGAAGCCTGGTTGACTGACAAATATCCTGATTATTCAGCCTATCAACAGCGAGTGAAGAAACTATTACCTTGGATTTATTAATTGCCCAGAAGCAGCATTACCCTAAACTCGTCTTCTGCTACTAGTCTTTTAGGCAGATCTAGATTCAGCCTGAATCGCAGATGATAGAAGGAACGTCACCTTATCCTCACATCCAAAAAGGCATGCATTCCAAGCTCAGCCATCCAAACTAGGATAACGATAAGATGACGCCTCATTCACTACTCATGCTTCAGGTATAACCCTATGGGACAGTCTGTCATTCAGGTTGATGCATTTACCGATACTCCCTTTCAAGGCAATCCAGCGGCGGTGTGCATGTTGTCTGCACCCCAGGCTGATCAGTGGATGCAGGGGATTGCCAAGGAAATGAACCTCTCAGAAACGGCGTTTCTGATCCCCAAGGGCTCGGGCTTCCATTTGCGCTGGTTCACGCCCACCATGGAAGTACCGCTCTGTGGTCATGCCACTCTAGCCAGTGCCCACGTCCTTTGGTCAGAAGGATACCTCGATCCGTCGCTACCGGCGGAGTTTTACACCCAAAGCGGCACCTTGACCGCCCGTAAGCTAGACAACTGGATTGAACTCAACTTCCCCGTCAATCCATCCAAACCCTTGATCCGCATTCCAGCCGGTCTAGAGGATGCTCTGGGGGCCGCCGTCCATACGGTCATGAAAAATACCTCGGGAGGCTATCTTGTTGAGGTGGCCTCAGAAGCGGCTGTGCGCCAGATCCACCCGAGTGCCAGCCATCTGCTGCAGGCCAGCATTTCCGACGTGATCGTCACCAGCCAAGCCGATCCCGACTCCGGCTTTGATATTGTCTCTCGCTACTTTGCGCCAGGACTGGGCATTGATGAAGATCCGGTCACCGGTTCAGCCCACTGCTGCCTAGCGCCCTACTGGTGCGATCGCCTCCAGAAAGACACGTTATTGGCCTATCAAGCCTCAGCGCGCGGGGGCATCGTCAAAGTCCACTACGACGGCGGCGATCGCGTCCATTTACAGGGACAGGCCGTCACCGTGCTGCGCGGCGAGTGGTTTGTTTAGAACGACTGAACCTGGGTAGGGGTAAGCGTCGATTCAGCCGGCTCTAGGGCCTGGATTGCCAGGTCATAGCTCATGTCTACCTGGGCCTGAAAACCGGGCTGGAGAGCCCCGGAAACTGGCGCAGCTTCCTGGGGAAAAGGAGCCGCTGCTAGAGCAATATAGCGATCGCCCACAGCTAGCCCATAGGTTGGGTCATAGCCCCGCCAGCCAGCTCCCGGTAAATACACCTCCGCCCAAGCATGCAGATGAGCATCGGGATTCTCGGGATCGCCTTCGTGATAGCCACTGACAAACCGCGCCGCCAACCCTACCGACCGGCAAACCGCCATAAACAGCACCGTCAGATCTCGGCAAGAACCCAGCTTTTTCTGCCAGGTGACGCTAGGAGGATAGGGATCCCCCGTTTCCCGCAGGATATAGCTGCTGTGGTGGTAGATACGCTGATTCAGCTCGGTCAAAAAGTTGATGGTATTGCCTTGGGTCATCTCCCACATGGACTGACCTAGCTCCGTTGCCATGGGATCGAGAATGCCGGGTGTGGGGATGAAATGCCCGACCCAATAGGGCTGGAGCTGGCTGTACAAGCGGCTGGGATAGTTAATCGGCAAGGATGCCGCCCAAGGTTCCAGGATAAAGTTGAAGGGATTATCGCGATAGGTTTCAACCACCGAGTTTGTCTCTAGGGTCAGGCGATGCGTAGGCTGATCGTCAAACCAAGCCTTGAGGCTCGAATGTCCATCTAGGTCAATATTGTCAGAAAGTCCGACGGGGCGCGGCGTAATCTCCAGGGAAAACTGGGTGAGGCTTTGGGCCGCATCCGAGCGGGGACGTAGTCGCACCACATGGGCATCGAGCCGCACGGGGCGATCGTAGGTGTAGGTCGTGAGATGGGTAATGTTGTATCGCACAGAGATGGCTCAGGTAGGGCTTCAGGGCAAACAGCAGCGCTAGAGCGGTGGGTGATGCAGTCCTTGCAGGGGCCGTTGGCGTTCAAGCTCGGTCAACCCTTTACTTTGGATCAAAACACCAAAGTTGCCCAGCCCCATGGGGTTCATCAAGGCGTGCAGGGCTTCGCGACGCTGGAACAAGGTTTGCACATCAGGCACGGTGGCTGGATTGGAGAGCAGGGACAGGCGATCGCCCAACCCCAAGGCCATCAAAAATAAACCTTGCTGTGTAAATCCCAGATTCGAAAGACCCACCATTTCACCATGGCGCTCTAGATCCGTAAAGTTAACATGGGCGGTGAGATCCTGCTGTCCAATATAGCGATAGGGATCGGAATGGTGGGCGTGGTGGTAATAGCATTGCAAGGTACCGCCGGTGCGGGTCGGAGCATAGTATCGCTGGGCGGTGTAGCCATAGTCAATCGTCAGCAGATAGCCACGCTGTAGGCGTTGGGCTACGGTATGCAGCCAGTCTTGAGCGGCCAGGTTCACCTCCGTGCGATATCCATCGGGGTAGGGCGGGTGGGTGATATCAATCCCCAGGGTCTCGAAATAGGTGCGGAGGCGATCGCTGGATAGGTCATCAAGCTGTTCTACAAAATGGGGCGCGTCATCAGTCGATGCCCCCAAGGTAACGTAGACCTCCCGTAACTGCTGCTGCTGGGTTTCCACCAGATGTACCGGAAAAGCATCGACAAGCTCATTAGAAAAACAGCAGCCGACGAGAGACTGGGGAGGAATCTCATCCCAGGTATACCAGCGCACAGTACCAGAGGAGGCGATCGCCCCTAACCGCTGCCGCTGTTCGGCAATCAGCGCTGGCGATTTTTCCACAATTCCGTACTCCAGCACTTGGAAGCAATCCGGATGGTGATCGGCTAGATACCGTAAAACATCATGGGCCAGTAAACCTTGACCCGCGCCCATTTCTAGAAGGTGAAACGGCTGAGGGCGATCGAGATGGTGCCACAGTTGCACCACCTGCACCGCCAAGAGTTCTCCAAAATCACAACCCATATGGGGAGAGGTGACAAAATCACCCTGGGCACCAATTTTCTCGGCATAACGGCTGTAGTAGCCATGCTGGGGATGGTAGAGCACCCAGTCCATATAGTCAGCAAAGGTGATCCGCTGCTGAGGACTCGCCTGAATATAGTCCGCGAGCAGTTGCACCAAATGGGGATTGGAGGAGAGATAGGGTTGGGGTGAAGCAGACATAGTGCTGAACAGGCAGGTGTAAAACGACAGCCATCCCAGGAAACAGCCAGGGCCCAAAAAAGCAGGTCAAGACGACCTGCTCATCCGATCACAGTCGTACAACTGTGTCTTGCCATAACCTAGCGATCCCTAGCGATCGACCGATCCCATGATCACGTCGATGCTGCCCAGGATGGCCATAATATCCGCCACCTTCACGCCCTTGAGCAAATGAGGCAAGATTTGTAGGTTATTGAAGTCCGCCGCCCGGATCTTCCAGCGCCAGGGAAAAACATTGTCCTCTCCGATGATATAGATCCCCAGCTCGCCCTTGCCGCTTTCCATGCGAACGTAATGTTCCCCGGCAGGAATCTTGAAGGTGGGGGGAATTTTCTTACCAATAAATTGATAGTCAAATCCGTTCCATTCAGACTTAGGACCTTCAGCAATCCGCTTGGCTTCTAGGTTTTCATAGGGGCCACCCGGCAAACCCTTGAGAGCTTGGCGAATGATCTTCACGGATTCTCGCATTTCCCGCACGCGGATGATGTAGCGGGCAAAGCAGTCTCCAGCGGTTTCCCACTGCACGTCCCAATCAAAATCGTCGTAGCATTCGTAGTGATCTACCTTACGCAGATCCCACTTCACGCCCGATCCGCGCAGCATCGGCCCGGACAGACCCCAAGCGATCGCTTCATCCCGCGTGATCGTGCCAATACCTTCAATTCGGCGACGGAAAATCGGGTTGTTGGTAATCAGGCGCTCGTACTCGTCTACCTTGGGCAGGAAGTAGTCACAAAAATCTTCACACTTATCAACCCAGCCATAGGGCAAGTCGGCCGCCACGCCGCCGATACGGAAATAGTTGTTGTTAATCAACCGCATTCCGGTGGCTGCTTCCCAGAGGTCATAGATCATCTCCCGCTCACGGAAGATATAGAAAAAGGGCGTCTGAGCACCCACGTCAGCGAGGAAGGGGCCAAGCCAGAGCAGGTGGTTGGCAATCCGGTTTAGCTCCAGCATGATCACCCGGATGTAGCTGGCTCGCTTGGGCACTTCAATGTCGGCCAAGCGCTCCGGCGCATTCACCGTAATGGCTTCGTTGAACATCCCCGCCGCGTAGTCCCAACGACTGACGTAGGGCACAAACATGACGTTGGTACGGTTTTCCGCGATTTTTTCCATGCCTCGGTGCAGGTACCCAATCACGGGTTCGCAGTCCACCACGTCTTCACCGTCCAGGGTGACAATGAGGCGCAACACCCCGTGCATTGACGGATGGTGGGGCCCCATGTTGATCACCATGGGTTCGGTTTTTGTTTCGATCATTGCCATGTGCAAGCAATCTCCTGATTACAACGCTGCAAACGAGTTTGCCAATTTGCCTTATGCGGTTTGCCGTTGTGGATCATGGGGCAACCGGTATCCTTCTCGAACGCAACCCCTAGGATAGCGGTTTCCCTCATCAAACTCGGCATAATCATGCAGGACTATATCGCCACCGTCCCCTCACGATGAAGCCTTGCCGCGTAGGTCGTATAGCTTTGAGTTTTGTTGCGCTGTTTCTATTATATTTGCAGAAGGGTGGCTTGCTGAGTGACTTTGGAGCGATCGCTTAAGAATTTCTGAATACAGCAATTAGCCGAAAGCTTTGAAATGTTGACTCTAGCTTCATCGAGAACTTACCGTATCTTCACGGAGACATGACGGAACATGCGCAACTCGTCAGAATAGTGCAGCAGTACAGTCTAAATGTCTGAATGAGGGAAAGAGTCATGTTGCAAGGATCCATCCAGCCTCCAGTCCCCAATCTGCCTGCGCCTGCGCCTGTCCTGACGCTACAACCAGGGATGGTGTGCTTGGTCTATCCTGATGGGCAGATTGTAGTATCCGTTAATACCGAGCCGGAGCATACACCGGAGTAGTTTGCGATACAGGACAAGAAAAGTATTCGCCTGTTACGACAAATTACGCACTTCGGAAGGGATAACTTCCGAGATCTGGCCGAAGAACTTCATCGATTCTGAAACGATAATAGACGTAATGAAGCTTGAGATCTTTGGGGGCTACAGATCTCACAGAAGAACCCGGTGATTTCGCCGGGTTTTTTATTGGGACAAAATAGCCAAATGGTCTCTGCTCCGCTAGAGTAGCGATCGCAGCACGTTAAAGGGCAGGGATGCCAACGAACATGGACGCGATGAATGACCCAGGAGCCGAGACTCCTGATTTTATGCATATTCCCGTGTTAAGCCGGGAGTTGATTGAGGGAATCGACGTGCAGGCGGGTGGGCATTATTTAGATGCGACGGTGGGTGGCGGCGGCCATAGTCAACTCATCCTTGCCGTACCCGAAACCCGAGTCACCGGTATTGATCAAGATGCCCAAGCGATCGCAGCGGCCCAGGAACGATTAGCCGAGTATGGCGATCGCTTTCAGGTTTGGCACGGCAACTTTGCTCAGTTTGATCCCGGGGAGATGCAGTTTGACGGCATCATTGCCGACCTTGGGGTTAGTTCTGCCCAGTTTGACATGCCCGAGCGTGGCTTTAGCTTTCGCCATGCCGCTCCCTTAGATATGCGCATGGATCAACGGCAGTCCCTGACAGCGGCCGAGATTATCAACACCTGGGATGAAAAGCCTTTGGCCAATGCCATCTATCTCTATGGCGAAGAACGGCGATCGCGCCAAATTGCCCGCCGGATTGTTGAGCGCCGCCCCTTTGAAACCACCACAGACCTAGCTGAAGCGATCGCCTACTCCGTGCCCAAAGCTTATCGCTACGGTCGCATCCATCCTGCCACCCGCACCTTTCAGGCCCTGCGGATTGTGGTCAACCGAGAACTGGAGTCTTTGGAAACCTTTTTAGCGATCGCTCCCCACTGGCTCAAACCCGGTGGACGCATCGGCATCATCAGCTTCCACAGCCTAGAAGATCGGCTGGTGAAACATACCCTGCGCAACACCGAGAGTCTGAAGGTGCTCACCAAAAAACCGATCATTCCCCAAGAGGATGAAGTGGAGGTGAACGTGCGATCGCGGTCTGCCAAACTGCGTTTTGCCCAAAAGCAATCCTAGGGACGTAGATCAAGGTGGGCTGAACCAAGCTCAGCCCAAACGGTATGGGTCAAAGCCCATAGGGTAGGAGCACCTGGATCCATAACGTCATTCACAAACGTCATCCAGATCTCGTGGGATTACTTCTTCTTCGAAGAGCGGCTAGCCGTCTTACCGTTTTCCGTCACCCCAACCTCATCGGGCAACTCTGGCTGATCCGAGTCTTCCATCACAGCCACAACCGGCTCCGTAGATTGCTTTTTGTCTGCCTGATTAATTTCCAGGTGCTGGCGCAATTGCAGATCTAAGCTCTTGGCAAAGTCAGGATTGTCTTCCAAATACTTGATCGCATTGTCTCGACCTTGGCTGATATTGTCGCCGTTATAGCTATACCAAGCACCGCGCCGCGTCAGAATGTTGTTCTCTTCCGCTAGATCCACCAAGCAGCCCAAGGCTGAAATTCCCTGGCCAAAAATGATGTCAAACTCCGCAATTCGGAAAGGCGGAGCCACTTTATTCTTAGCAATCTTTACCTTGGCACGAATGCCATACTCTTCGGTGCCCTTCTTCAAAGTTTGGATGCGGCGAATATCCATACGCACGGAGGCATAGAATTTCAGCGCATTTCCCCCTGTGGTCACCTCAGGATTACCGTAGGAGATACCAATTTTTTGGCGCAACTGGTTGAGAAAGATCACCGTGCAGCCCGTTTTGCCAATGCTGCCCGTAATTTTACGCAGAGCCTGACTCATCAACCGCGCTTGAAGTCCCACATGGGAATCACCCATTTCCCCTTCAATCTCCGCCCGAGGCACCAAGGCAGCTACGGAATCCACCACTACTAAGTCGATGGCATTGGAGCGCACAAGCTGATCGACAATTTCTAGCCCCGCTTCCCCAGTATCTGGCTGAGAGACAAGGAGGTTGTCAATATCGACGCCTAAATTTGAGGCATAGATGGGGTCTAGGGCATGTTCTGCATCAACAAAAGCAGCAATGCCACCCTGTTTTTGCACTTCAGCTAATACATGCAGCGCTACCGTGGTCTTGCCGGAGCTTTCCGGGCCATAAATCTCAACGACCCGCCCCTTGGGAATACCACCCCCCAGGGCTAAATCTAAGGTTAATGCTCCACTGGGAATGGTTTCCACCTTCATCCGGGCGGCATCGCCCAACCGCATGATCGCGCCTTTACCAAAGCTGCGCTCAATCTGGGTTAGCGTAATGTTTAAAGCCTTAAGTCTTTCGGAGCTTTCATCAGGAGTTTTGGCCATGAGCGCCTCGTTTCAGGTTGCTTTACGTCAGAAGAATACTAGAAAATTTTTTGATGCAGGAAGACCATCCATCCTCCTCATCCATCCAAGACTCAGCACCAAGCCTAGGGCGATCGCTGAGCAACACTTGCCTACCCATACAGCCCATAGAGTAGGGTGATCGAGAAAGCAGACAACACTGTAAATTTAACTAACTTTCTAAAGAATGATGCTTAGAGAATGACGTGGTAAAGATCGCC
>DATNRH010000778.1 GCA_036703605.1 Candidatus Obscuribacterales bacterium
CTGTCATAGGAGGTTCGGAGGGAGGTTGGTCAGCGGATATCTGGGCAGGACGATCAACCGTCAGCGGAACGTCAAGGCCAAAGAGCGGTTCCTGCAACTCTTGGGCGATCGCCTCTAGGCGTTCTTGGAGTTCCAGCAACGTTTCGAGATCACCCAGCTCTAAGTCAGCACAGAGTTTAGACAATGCACCCAGTTGTGTGCGCTGAGACTGTTGAAAAAGGTTCTGCCACAGCGAGCCTAGGTCTTTTAGACTCGGAGCATGGCCTGGATAGTCAGCATGTAGTCGTTGCAGACACAATACCTGACCCTCATCAATATGTAGGTTATTAGGCTCTAGCACACTGGCACTATAACCACACGCTTCTAAAACTTCCCACAGCTTGGTCATGTCATATAGCCACGTCAGCACCTGAAACGGCGCAACGTCTTCATTCTTCATGCAGTGAAGCAAGGTGGGAAAGGTTGAACGGTCTTCTAAGACCACCACACTCATCGATCGTTCTGCATAGTCTTGCACCCAGGCATCATGCAGCTGCGGCATAGCTGGATACAGCTCATCTTGCAAGTCTAGATAGGCCCCCGCCGTTTTGGGAACTTGGCTAATATCTGGGGGCACACAGCCACTGTTGAGACCTAAGGAAACCTCACGCTCAGATGGGCTGGCAATAGACTCAGACATGCCCACGGGCAAGCCAGCAATCGATTGATCTAACTGCTCTAGGTAGGAGGGCTGATTGGCACGGCGATCAATCACCCGCACGTTAATTTCTAGGGTAGACGCCACCGCTGCGGATAGATCAGGGAGTGGCTCTAATAGCTGATAGCGATCGCCTGGGTCTAGGTATTCACCTACCTCTCGCCCCACCGCCGCCGGCATTGGCTGCGTCACGGAGCTTTGGGTCATCACCAAGGGCTTGGGAGGCGCTGTCAAACACAAAACTGCTAGCCACTGCTCTAAAGCTGGAGAAACATCTGATAGAGCAACGTCGGCCGTAGATTTTTCCAGATCCAGCGCCAAGCCATCCAGCGGAGCACCACACTTTTGACAAAACTTGTGATTGTCAGGGTTTTCAAACTGGCACTGAGAGCAGACAAGCATTGTGAGACTCCTTCAAGTTTCGCCAAGCATTCTGGAGACGGGATCGTAATCGTGGCCAAGCGACGTAACCCAATATTACCGAGTTTTCTCCATTCCAACCTAAATCTACGTGAGTTCAACGGAGATGATCCTGCGCCCGTAAAACGAGTCTTAATGAAGACGGTAGATACCTCACTGAAGTATGGCTGAAGCATCTTTGAACCGTCAGGTTATTGGCATGGTCTAGACAGTGGGCATCTAGCTAGGTTTCGGCAGGCTCAGCCCGAACAATTCTGTCTCAGCTTCAACGGTAGCCTATCCGTTCGTCCTGAACTGCTTGCGGGCCCTGGGTGCGACAAGCCCAAACCGTAACGTCATCGAACCCGCGTTAAGCCTGGTTATGGGACTCATAACCTAGAATCTAGTATGACTTGCCACCAGAATAGTGACTTACATTTTTTCTAGGGTACCCATTATCTCCAGGAATCTACCAGGGTGCAATGCAACCCCCAACAGACTGATTGCCCAACCCGACCCCTGCCATACCTTAATCCATTGCGATCGCCCTCATAGCCCTCAACGCCATGAAGAGATTTGACTCACCGCCCCTAAGCAACAGTTCAACCTTTACCCTAGGAGGGTTAGGGTCACAGATTGGCGCGTGGGCAGGGTTGCAAGATTAAGACATGGCTCTAACCGTGAGGACCCACCCCTATCCCTCCGCCATCGCGATCCTCAATGCCCTTTCTAGCCATAAACCATGAATGATCAACAACCCCCACGTCCACCCCATGACGATCGCACCTCCCATCCCCAAAACACGCCGCTACCTAGCGAACGTCAGCGGCTGCAAACCGTCCAACATCGCTGGGATACGGTTCATCAAGACTTGGTGACCACTCGGATTGTGCGCGGTATCTATTATTTAGGCGGTGCCTTAGAACTTTTGCTGGCGCTGCGTTTTCTCCTGCAATTCTCAGGAGCCAATCGTGACAACCTGTTTGCCCGATTTATTTACAACCTCTCAGGCCCCTTTGCTGCACCGTTTGATGGACTTTTTAGTCCGCCAACCTTTGGAGGAGGCGCTAATATTTTTGATACCAACCTACTCGTTGCCATGGTGAGCTATTCCATCTTGGTGCTGCTGGCCATTCGACTCATTTGGGTCTTTCGGGTAGAGCGACGGTAATCTAGGTCTCGCCTTCTCAACTCATGCCATTCCTATCTATTGTTCAGGTGTTTCTATGACCAGCAAGATTGCGTTGATTGCCCATGACCATAAAAAAGATGACATGGTCAACTTTGTGCGCACCCATCGCACTTGCTTTGCCCGGTACAACCTAATTGCTACCGGCACCACCGGACAACGCATTCAAGAAGGCACCCATCTAAAGGTTGAGCAGATGCTGTCGGGGCCCTTGGGCGGGGATGCACAAATTGCAGCCCAGGTGGCCACCAAAGATGTGGTTGCGGTCATTTTCCTCATTGATCCTCTCTATGCCCAGCCCCATGAACCGGACATCCAGGCCCTGCTACGCATCTGCAACGTCCACAACGTTCCCCTAGCCACCAATCTAGCGACGGCGGAGGCGATCGCTCTCAGCCTAAAGCAAACGCTCCATGCCCACCTGATTTATAATCCCGTCTCGGGTACGGGGGATAGTGAAGCCGATCTCGCTCTGATTCGCGAACTGCTGGGGGCAGGCTTTCACCTAACCGTTCACACCACCACAGCGGAGATTGACGGCAAGGTTCTAGCAGAGAAAGCGATCGCTCAATCGGCAGACTTAATTATTGCCTCTGGCGGTGATGGCACGGTCTCAGCTGTATCTGGCGTCGTCATGGGTACTGATATTCCCCTTGGCATCATCCCCCGAGGTACGGCCAATGCCTTTGCTTCGGCGCTAGGGATTCCCACGACTATGAATTCTATTCGCGGATCCTGTGAGGTAATTCTGGCAGGACACACGCGATCGCTGGATGGGGCCCGCTGTAATGGTCATCCCATGATCCTCTTGGCTGGCATTGGCTATGAAGCCGAAGCGATTGACCGGGCAGATCGGGAAGCCAAGAAGCGTTGGGGTGCTTTGGCCTACCTGGCGGCGGGCTGGCAGCAGTTGGATGAGCAAGAACTCTTTGATGCCGAGCTAGAAATTGATGGAAAAACCCATCAGTTTGAGGCCGGAGCCATTACCGTTGCCAATGCGGCTCCACCAACTTCTGTCTTAGCCCAGGGCGTGGGAGAAGTGATCTGTGACGATGGCCTGCTGGACGTGACCATTGCCACAGCGGAGACCAAGATCCAGGCGATCGCTGCCATGGTGAACATGCTGGGATCGGCCTTGATCAAAATTCCCAGCAATCATCCCAAGGTGGTTCATCTGCGGGCCAAGCAATTGAAGGTGACCACCCATCCGCCTCAAAAGGTCGTGCTAGACGGCGAAATTATTGGTCAAACCCCCCTCACCTTTGAATGTATACCAGATGGTCTCACCGTCTTTGTGCCTAGCAATCAATAGCATCCCTGTCCAGCTCTCTCAGACAACGATGGCGAGCGTCCACAGGGCAGGCTAGTGAGGGCGATCGCCTGCTATGGTGAAATCCAAGACCGTTCACCCCAGCACCCATGAACTCGACCGATCTGGCATTCCTCTCCGCCGTGGAACAAGCCCAACTCATTCGCGATCGCACCCTATCGCCTCAGGAGTTGGTTCAGGTCTATCTCGACCGCATTGACCGACTCAATCCCGATCTCGGCAGCTATTTCACCGTCATCGCCGACCAAGCTCAGCAGGAGGCGATCGCCAAAACTGAGCAGCTCATGCACACTGATGTCGCTGACCTGCCTGCTTTTTTTGGCGTGGCGATCGCCATCAAAGATTTGAATGCCGTTCAGGGCGTGCCCTTCACCTGCGGCAACCCCGCTCTGAAAAACCAGATTGCTCCCTACGACGACGGTGTAGTCACCCGTCTCAGGCAAGCCGGCTTCACCATTCTCGGCAAAACCGCCACCTCCGAGCTAGGTTCCATGCCCTTCACGGAACCCCATGGCTTTCCCCCCGCCCGCAATCCTTGGCATCTCAACCATACTCCCGGAGGCAGCAGTGGCGGATCAGCAGCGGCCGTAGCCGCCGGACTCACCAGCATCGCCCAAGGCTCCGACGGTGGCGGCTCCATCCGCGGCCCGGCCTCTTGCTGTGGTTTAGTCGGGCTGAAACCGTCACGGGGTCGCATATCCATGGCTCCCCTAGGGGATTGCCTCAGCGGTTTGGCCACCAGCGGCCCCCTCGGACACACCGTGGCCGATGTGGCCGCGCTGCTGGATGTCATGGCCGGGTATGTGGTGGGCGATCCTTACTGGTTGCCCGATCCTCCTGTACCCTTCCGACAGATCACTGCTCCCTCTACGCCTCAACGCATTGCCGTTGTGAATGCGATCGCCCCCATTGGCAAACCCCATCCCGATTGCAGCGCCGCCGTACAGCATATAGCCCAAGCCCTAGAATCCCTCGGGCACCAGTTAGAACCCCTTGATCTGGATTGCGCTGCCCTCGTAGACCCCTTCCAGGTCGTCTGGCGCGGCGGCGTGAAGGCCACCCGTATTCCCGTGGAAGCCTTGGAACCAGTGAACCAGTGGCTGTTCAAGCAACCCGACTCCAGCGGCGACTACCAAAACGCGGTGTGGGCTATGCAGATTGCCGCCCGACAGTTAGTTGCCCAACTCGCAGATTTCGACGCGATTCTCATGCCCACCCTCATGGCTCCACCCATTGCCCTGGGCGATTGGGCAGATCTGCCACCCGCAACTGTGATGGAGCAGGTGATTCAATGGGTGGCCCCCTGCCCAATCGCCAATGCCACCGGTCTACCAGCGATCGCCCTCCCAGCCCTTCACAATGCCGCAGGGCTACCCATCGGTGTGCAGTTGATGGGCCGCCCCGCCGATGAAGCCACGTTGCTTGCCCTTGCCAGCCAACTAGAAGCTAGCGGTGCTTGGGACACCCGCCGGCCCGCGATCGCCCTATGAGCCAGCAGCAGCCCCGCCAGTTATCCAATACTTGATGAAATCAATAGCTCCCCGCACCGCTGCGTAGCCAAAAATCAAGATCGAACTGGTCAACATTAAGCCCATGGCACAGAGCACAAGACCGCCTAGACTAATGGCTCCATCGTCATCCAGCAAGCCAAAACCCGTCACAAAAATCCCCATGGCCGGCAGGGTATTGGTCAGCGGAATGGGAATCATCATTGAAATGGCCATCAGGGCGATCGCTCCGCCAATGACCACCCGCCCCGGCAGACTGGTGCAAATATAGGTGTAGCGCGGGCGAGATACCGCCTCAATTTTTTGCAGCCAGGGTAATCCTGCCTTGAGAACCCCCTGAACGGTTTTGAGGGCAATAGTTTGCTTGAGAACGCGATCGGGGAGCCAAGGGCGCTGCCGGCCAGCCACCAACTGCAGCGCCAGAATGAGAATAACCACACCAAACGGCACCGAGTAACCCGGAGCAGGCACCGGCAAGGCGGACGGCAACGACAACAGCACAAACAAAAATCCAAAAATCCGTTCGCCTGCAATATCCAGAATGCTGACCAGCGTCACCTGTTCAGGACGCGCTTCATCAAAGAAAAATCGATTCAACTCTGCCGACAGTCTGGCCATACCGGTTCCTTTGTTCAGGGAGCATCCCTGTATCTAAACGTGCTCAGTCCAGTATGGGCCAAATTTTTGCCCCTGTCGCTAGGTAAAGGAATATGGGTCTACAGCAAACGCGATCGCCCCCGAGAGAGCGATCGCGTCTTGATTGATTCAGTTGTACCTAGGTCGGGACGCGGCTATAACGCTACCCGCACAACCTGGTTGATCTTGCCCCCATCTGCCCCGTAGACCGATGGGGAAAGTATCTGATCAAGCTAGCCTAAACCAGCGGTATCAGGTACCCATCGTCCAGGAGTTGGTGTATTCAACTTGCTCTGGCGTTAGAGTATCCAAGGCAATGCCCATCGCTTGCAGCTTCAGACGAGCAATCTCCTGATCCAGCTCTGTGGGAATCGAGTGCAGACCGGGCTCTAGAACGCCGCGATTCTTCACCAGGTATTCGCAGGCCAGAGCTTGGTTAGCAAAGCTCATATCCATCACCGCACTGGGGTGACCTTCCGCCGCCGCTAGGTTCACCAAGCGACCTTCGCCCAGCACCACCACTGATTTACCGGTTTTCAGACGATATTCTTCCGTGAAGTTACGAACCTGCTTCACCTCAGACGCCATGTCCCGCAGAGATTTTAGGTCTAGCTCAATATCAAAGTGACCGGAGTTGCAAACCATCGCTCCGTCTTTCATCACTTCGAAATGCTCCGCCCGAATGACATGCTTATTACCCGTGACGGTAATAAAGATATCGCCCTGGGAAGCAGCCAACGCCATGGGCATGACGCGGAAACCATCCATGGTGGCCTCGATCGCCCGTACGGGATCTATTTCTGTAACGATCACATTGGCACCCATGCCCCGGGCCCGCAGCGCCGTACCCTTGCCACACCAGCCATAGCCAGCAACTACAATAGTCTTACCAGCTAGCAGCACATTGGTAGCGCGGATGATGCCATCTAGAGTGGACTGACCGGTACCGTAGCGGTTGTCGAAGAAATGCTTGGTATCGGCATCATTCACATTCATCGCCGGGAAGGTGAGCACCCCGTCGTTGAACATGGCCCGGAGACGCACAATGCCGGTGGTCGTTTCTTCCGTGGTACCAATCAAGTCTGCCAGTTGGTGCTGACGCTCTTGAACCAAGGTTGCCACCACATCGCTACCGTCATCAATAATAATGTTCGGCTTGTGATCGAGGGCAATTTGCACATGGCGGTGATAGGTGGCGTTATCTTCTCCGCGCTGGGCATAGACCGAAATGCCGTGATGCACAACCAAGCTCGCCGCTACGTCATCTTGGGTTGAAAGAGGGTTGCTGGCAATCAGAAGCGCATCAGCTCCCGCTGCTTTGAGGGCGATCGCTAGATGAGCGGTCTCAGTGGTGACATGGCAGCAAGCCACCAAACGAATGCCTGCTAGCGGCGTTTCTTGGGCAAAGCGATCTTGAATCTGGCTCAACACCGGCATTTCGCGGCCGGCCCAGTCAATCCGCTGTTTGCCCTGATCTGCCAAGGACAAGTCTTTAACGTCGTGCTTAACGTGTGTGGTTGTAGTCATGAATTCTCTGAATGCCAATAGGAATGATTGATCACCGTTACTCGCTTATACAGCTTAACCGAGCTAGCCCCGTCCAAGAGCGATCGCCCCTGCAAACTCCTGCACACTCTCTCAACGGTCAGGAACAACGCTGATCACGATCTCTTAACAAACTTAAAGAACATTAAGGAAATGAGTCAAACTCCAATTCTCAGTCTAAAGAACTTCGATGGGTTTTGTTCTCTAGACTGCAATTCAAACCCTCTGAGATCGCTACGGTGTCTATAAATCGATTGTTGAAACTTCCTTAAATTACTCCCTTGGGGGGGTGTACATCAAGCTTTCATAAATGTTACATTATTTAATATTGGAGCCGTGATAGTTCACTCACAAGCTTCAGGTTAGGGATTTTTCAGCACTTCATTGGTTCATTCACATAAGCCCTGCCCGCTGTTCCACATTTAAGGTTGTCTACCCAGCATCGAGTTTGCATCCTGCTCACAGCTCAGCGTTACACCAACCTATCTAGCGGGTTCAAACCATTCACCCTTGCGCTGTTGGCACGTGCCGCGCTCTACGATACCTCGGCCGGCTCATACGTTCCCCTAGCGCCATTCTCAATCCGATCAGGCAACGTCTCTAGCTAGGATGCTGCCTACGGTTCGAGTTTACAGTTTCGTTCTGCCACCGTTCTATCGCCCTACTTGTTTGATCATCATGAGAACTGCAAAAGCATCCACAGACTCAGTTCGCAACTACCTCAAGGAAATTGGACGCATCCCTCTACTCACCCACGAAGAGGAAATTGTCTTGGGTAAGCAGGTACAGCGCCTGATTGCCTTAGAAAAGGTGAACCATGACCTCACTGAGCAACTGGGACGAGAGCCTTCTCTGGACGAGTGGGCTGCCGCCTCTGAGCTATCGGTTACCGAGCTAGAAGGGGCGATCGCCCGAGGAGACCTGGCCAAACGCAAGATGGTGGAAGCCAATCTGCGTCTGGTTGTGTCTGTCGCCAAGAAATATATCAAGCGCAATGTCGATTTGCTCGACCTCATTCAAGAAGGCACCATTGGGATGCAGCGGGGCGTCGAGAAATTTGACCCCACCAAGGGCTATCGCTTCTCAACCTATGCCTACTGGTGGATTCGTCAGGCGATTACCCGAGCGATCGCTGAAAAGGGACGCACGATCCGTCTACCGATTCACATCACCGAGAAGCTAAACAAGCTGAAGAAAGCTCAGCGCCAGCTCACCCAACGCTATGGACGGGCCGCTACCGTGGGAGAACTGGCTGAGGAACTTGAACTCACGCCCAAGCAAGTTCGCGACTATCTAGAAAAGTCGCGGGTACCGCTGTCGTTGGATCTACGGGTAGGCGATAACCAAGACACCGAACTGGGCGACCTGCTAGAAGATACGGGCCCCTCTCCCGAAGACTTTGCTGTGAACTCAGCCCTGCGCGGTCAGCTATCGGAACTGATGACCAACCTCAATCCGCAGCAACAGTTGGTGTTGTCATTACGCTTTGGTCTGGAAGATGGCCAGACTCTCACCCTAGCTAAAATTGGCGATCGCCTCAACATCAGCCGCGAACGCGTACGGCAGATTGAGCGAGAAGCGTTAACAAAGTTACGCAAATGCAAGGGACAAATGCGAGAATACTTAGCAAGTTAGGTTGAGTGATTCTAAATTTCATCTTGTTTGAGCAGCACTCGCCCGCCAGCATTGTCTAGGCGGGCAGTTTTTTTGCCTAGTCCAACGGGAGGTCCAACCTGATTGCCGGACAAAACTCCTGCGATCTTGATTCTCTCCTAGGTTGGGCTAGCGTCAGCGTAACCCAACAGAATCTAAGCTGGTGCTGGGCTTAACGCTGATCAACCTAGCCTAGGCAAAAAGATTTGTCCGTCAACCAGGGCTCTAGCAAAGGGGGGTGCGGTAAGGGTTTAGCCATGGTTTCAGTCACCTGGCATTAATGCTGTGTTCGTCAATGAACGTTAAGCCTATAGAGCCTTTCAAACTATTCTTAATACCTGTAAGAGTCCCTGGTCACACCAGGTAAACTTTGTTGAAAAACACTAGACTCTCTTAGTAGGAATGCTATTCTTAAGTTGAAGCCAATAAGGCTTCCCTGGCAGATTTCACAGCCACGTTGATGTTCACTTAGAAAAGAGGTAAAAGAGCTGTTTCACGAAAATCTGTCTCGCTCAAACGCAACGGCATCCAGACAAAACACTGATATTTCCTAAGTTTAAACTAGGGAGTTAAGCATTTAGCTACGTTGTTTAGGGGTTAGTTTAAGCGCCTAAATGCACTCCACAAAATCTCAGAGTAAATTAGGAAATCTCTCAGTTGTTTAACCCCTGGGTGTCGTTGTTGTATTCAAACTTCATCGTATCGTTCTATTCTAGTTCCGCCTTCTATTATTAAAAGTTAGCTATCATTGAATGCTCCTGGTATTGCTCTCCTGGGGCGTTGTTTTTTTCAGAGCGATCGCTCCCCAACTATCGCTTCATGACCTAGATATGCGATCGCCTGTTCTAATCTGCGATTTCTGATCTACGATAATCAAACTAAAGCATTGCATCCCACCGTCGGAACCCGTCTTCAGATCCGACACAGTTGACCCACCCTAGGCATCGGCAACCTCTTTCGTTGAACTGCCGCAAGCGATCGCCTGCGTCGCGTTCAGCGCTATAGAGTCATGGATACACCACCTCCTACCCCGCAAAGACAGGACTTTTCCCATGGCAATCATTGCGCTAAAGGCATGGTACATCTCTGAATATGAGCCGATCCATCAGCTAGAGCAACGTCCCCACGATTTACGGCTCAGCAAAAATAGTTTGCTTAAGTCGGCCCTGCGTGCCGATTTTTTAGACGATAGCGATCGCGTCAAAGACTCCGTCTGGTTTCGGCGCTACCTCGAAGGTGAGCTGGTGGAGTTCTATATCGAAGGCAGTGGCGGCTATGCCATTTCCAATATTGATTTGATTAGCCATGAGATTTATTTCACCAAGCGTGACACCATGGCTCATCTAGAACCCACGCTCTTTTTCTGCTACCAAACCGACTATTCGCCCTCTAGCGACCTGATTCGCGAAGCCTTGCAGCAATGGCTGGAGGCGTTTAATCGGCGATCGCGCCTGCCGTTGACCTTAGAGGAATCCCATCGCTCCATGGATGGCCCCGTGCGGCTGAGCAGTAAACTGATGCGGAAAATTCGTCAAAGCTTGCTGTTTATTGCCGACGGTACGCCTATCTTGCAACTGGATGGAACGCCGCCCAGGATGCTGCCGAGTCCCACGGTTTGTGTCGAGGTGGGCTATGCGCTGCACTGCAAGCGTCGAGAACAGGTTTTGCTGCTACAGCAAGAGCGATCGGACGTGAGCGGACAATTTCCGTTTGACGTGCCTAGCGGCGATCGCCTGCTATTTAACAGTGCAAAAGACTTAAAACAGGCCCTGGCTGCCCAACTCGCCGAGCATCTGAGTCCCTTTAACTTGGTTTGAGATAACGCCCTAAAAAAACTATCCGCTCTCACCAGGAATACCAAACGGAGCGTGATGCCCAAGGGTATCAAGGGTGAGAGCGGTCTAGCGGGTCAACAGGTTGAAACTTGACTGCCGGGAGGAACCCATAGGTTTACCCAGACTTCTCAAGTGCATTGCATCCGAAAGAATCGAGATACAACCTTAGAGAACAGCCCCGGCGCGCAGCCAGCTTCCATCAACCTGGAGACCCATGGATTTACTACTATCTGTCATGGGCATCACCTCCTGGATTACTAATGAGTTCATGTCAAAACACCTAAGTTTTGAAGAGCCGTAGCTCTATGACTGTAAACTAACACATTTGTCTTAGGTTTTGGATTCATAGGATACAAATTCTCCAAGGATCAACGCCTAGGAGGCTGATTGACAAACAAAACTCCTGCAACCCTGATTCTCTCCTAGCTTGGGTTAGCGTCAGCGTCATCCAACGGAATCTAAGCTGACACTGGGTTTCACGCTCAACTCAGCCAAAAATTTGCCAACCCGTCTAGGGAGCGATCGCTCCTCTAAATCCGCTGCCCAGAGCATCGATCTCGGGCTGTGAATAGCCACAAAAAACTGCCCCTAGGAAAACCTAGAGGCAGTTCAATTCCATCAGTCTAGATAGAGTTGAGAGTGAGCGAAACCTTAGAGTGCGTTACCGCGAGGTAGCACTTCTTCAGGGAACACAAACTTCTCGTGGGGCTGATCCTGAGGTGCCATCCATGCTCGGATGCCCTCGTTCAGCAGAATGTTCTTCGTGTAGAACGTTTCAAATTCTGGGTCTTCCGCCGCACGAATCTCCTGCGACGTGAAGTCATAGGCCCGTAGGTTCAAGCCTAGACCGATGATGCCAACTGAGCTCATCCACAGACCCGTCACTGGCACAAACAGCATGAAGAAGTGCAGCCAGCGCTTGTTGGAAAAGGCAATACCGAAAATCTGTGACCAGAATCGGTTCGCTGTCACCATCGAGTAGGTCTCTTCCGCTTGGGTCGGGTTGAATGCGCGGAAGGTGTTGGCTTTGTCGCCATCTTCAAACAGCGTATTCTCCACCGTCGCACCGTGAATCGCACAGAGCAATGCTCCACCCAAAATGCCAGCCACGCCCATCATGTGGAACGGGTTCAGCGTCCAGTTATGGAACCCTTGCAGGAATAGCAGGAACCGGAAGATCGCCGCTACGCCGAAGCTCGGGGCAAAGAACCAGCTCGACTGTCCCAACGGGTACATCAAAAATACCGACACAAACACCGCAATCGGTCCACTGAAGGCGATCGCGTTGTAGGGACGGATGCCCACTAGGCGGGAAATCTCAAACTGGCGCAGCATGAACCCAATCAAGCCAAAGGCTCCATGCAATGCCACAAAGCTCCACAAGCCGCCGATTTGGCACCAGCGAACGAAGTCGCCTTGGGCTTCTGGACCCCACAAAAACAGGATGGAGTGTCCCATGCTGTCGGCTGGGGTGGATACTGCCACGGTCAAAAAGTTGCACCCTTCTAGGTAGGAGCTTGCCAACCCGTGGGTGTACCAAGAGGTCACAAAGGTGGTGCCGGTTAGCCAGCCGCCCACCGCCATGTAGGCGCAGGGGAATAGCAGCAAACCAGACCATCCGATGAAGACAAATCTATCGCGCTTCAGCCAGTCGTCAAGGACGTCGAACCATCCTCGCTGGGCTTGCGC
>DATNRH010000779.1 GCA_036703605.1 Candidatus Obscuribacterales bacterium
GAGGGCGGCATCGAACCGATCCAAGCGTTCTAGGAGCAATCCGCGATGAGTCCATAACGACGCCTGACCGGGTTCGAGGGCGATCGCTTGGTCGTAGGCGGCCAGGGCATCGGTGGGACGCTCAAGCTGAGTGAGCACCAACCCGCGATGGTACCAAGCCAAGGCGGGGGAGGTATCACCCCACTGGCGATCCAGCTCCAGGGCGCGATCGCAGGAGGCTAGGGCCGTTTCGGTTTGCCCCAATCCCAGCTCCCCTCGACAGCGATAGGTGAGCGCTAGGGAATGGTCGGGGTCTTGGGCCAGGATCTGATTGAAGTCGGCGATCGCTTGGTGGTAATCGCCTGCTTGTAAATAGAGTAAGCCTCGATGTTGGTAGGCCAAAGCGGGGGAGCGATCGCCCCACTCTTGGTTTAGCTCCAAAGCGCGATCGCAGTCCCGCACAGCGCTGATCACATTGCCATGGCGAGCATAGGCACTGCAGCGATCGGTGAGCACCTGGGACGAGTTCGGCTCATGGTGCAGCACATAGGTAAGGGCAGCGATCGCTTCTGGATAACGCCCCAAGGACATCAGCAAGCGCCCGCGACTCAGCCAGGCTTCGGCATTGCGTGGATTGATGGAGATGGCGCGATCGCAGGTGGCCAAGGCCTGACCATAGTCGCCCTGATCGATCAGGGCCTGGCAGTCCTCTAGCCAGCCGACAAAAGATTGAGAATCCCGGTCTGCTAAGGGCTGAGGCGCTTGGGATAGTTCCACAACCGGCGTGGTGGACGGCAGAAAAGACCCATCGGGCACCTCCGGCAGGGGTGGCAAACTAGGCAGAGCTACAGCCTGCAAGGTGGACGCTTCTCCGCAGGAGTCTTTGCAAGGAGCCAGACTCGTGGGCGTAGCGGCGACCCGCACAGTGGGCAGGGTCTGCACCGCTGCATCCATACCCGACGTAGCCGCAGCCAAGACCACGGTTTCCGACCCTGGTAGTTCTACACCATTGGCGCTATCAGCACGATCGGCCCCCAACGGTTCCACCGCCACCCACTGGTGATTCAGGAAACGACGCTGCTCAAAATGCAGGTGGGGCCCAGTGGAATTGCCCGTACTGCCCACCTGCCCCAGCAAGGCACCACCCTCAACGCGCTGCCCTGGCTCCACCGAAATTTTAGATAGGTGGGCATAGAGCGTCTGCTGGGAGGAGCCGTGATCTACCACCACCGTCAACCCATAGCCTCCCATCCAGCCCGCCGACTGCACCTGTCCGGCTGCCGCAGCCAAAACGGGTGTGCCCTCCGGTGCGCCAAAGTCTACGCCGTCATGGAAGCGGCGATCGCCCGTGATGGGGTGAATGCGCCAACCAAAGGACGAGGTGACCGGCGCGTCGATGGCCAAGGGAAATCGCCAGGTTCCTGCCGCTAGTCGCCCGAGGGGAGAGTTGGGGGCGATCGCTCCTGAGGCGGTGACCTTAGCAGCGGGATAGAGAACTTTGGTGGTAGTGAATTTGGGAAAGGGGCAGGCGGCAGACGAACCGTCATCCCCCCGCCGATTGCGCTGCAGACGTTCCGCCATGCGCTGGGCCAGGCTGGGAATGGGTACCGCCTGAGGCGATCGCCCGCAGGTATTTTGGATGCGCACCATGGGTTCCGAGTCGGGGACGCGATCGCTCGACTGGGCCACAACCTTAGCCAAACCACTGCCCTGCCGCCACTGATCCACCGGTTGCGGTGCAGGCATGGCTACAGGGCGATCATAGGAGGAAACAACCGGTGCAGGTTCCGAGGTTGGCAACGGGGCAGGCGCTTCCCTGGGTTCCTCAACGGTGGGGAGGGGCGATCGCTCCTGCCGATCCTGGATGGGCTCATCCTCCACAGGATCCTCTACCTCAACCGCTGGCTCCTCAGCCTGCTCCTGAACCTCCACCTCCAGCTTCTCCACCGGGGAAAATTCTTGATACACCTCTCCCTCAGGGGGCACAATCCCCGTTCCCATCGACTCGAACTCTGATATCTGCCCCGGATAAACGGGAACGGGCTCTGGGGGAGCCTCTGGTACGCTCTGACCGTGGGCCGTTGCCCCTTGTCCTACGCCCCAAGCGATCGCGGTCAACGTGCAAGCCGTAACCTGTGAAGCACGCATATCCTCGTCTATCTCCGATGCAAGCTGCTTCCTTCCTACATTCCATGCAGCTCATGATCAGGATGAGAGAGCAGACCCTCACCCCAACCCATCTCCCAGAACGGTAGAGGGGCTTTGAAATTTAGTGCCTACACTCACTCTCTTACTCCCCTTCTCCCCTTGTGGGAGAAGGGGCTGGGGGATGAGGGGAAAGGGTGGCGCAGCTTATCAAGGGCGATCGCTCCTGAACAAACGCAACTCGAAGACCTTCACCCCAAACTCCTTTCCCAATCCGGTAGAGGAGCTTTGAAAACCCTACACCGGACGGGTGAATTTCAGTTTAATGCCGCCGCTATTGCCCAGCTTGCCACCATTGCCGACGATGCTGATCTGACCCTCGGCACTAATATCCACCGACAGTTCCACTTCATCGAGGCGTAACCCTGTGGTAGTTTCGGCTTGGCTGAACAGGTCATTGACGATCGCCAACATACTTTCCATCTGGGCTTTCACAAGCTGCGCATCAATCGATACCCGCTTGCGGCGCGTGACGGTGATTTTCTCCACGGTCTCGTTCGGATCAAAGCCGCCCCCCGTATCCCGCCGACCCGATCGCTGCCCTTCAATGATCACGGTTTCGTCGATGTCTTCAATCTCGGTCAAAATCCAAAGCTGATCGCCGTCTGCCATGGTCTATCGCCTCGTTTTACCCATCATTATTTCAGATCCCGATCGGGGACAATCAAATCTAACTCGTCAGCAGCAGCGATCCTCGACATCACCCAAATTGTAAAAAAAATCGATCGCGCGTAGCGCGAAACCATGAAGAAGTGTAAAGAGAAAGAGTTAAAAAGTGTAAAGGACTACGAAAGAGTCCTCGCGGCAGAACAGACGACACGAAACCCAAGGTTGTAGGAGCGCGCGTCCGGGTCGTAGTTGTAGCGAAAGGCAGACCGACAAATACCAGGAGCGTCGAGCCACGAACCACCCCGCAGCACTCTCTCAGAATCATTATCACCCGTTACCCAAGCGTTGCCGTCGGTGGGAGCACCTTGATAGGTATCATGCCAATGATCGAGGCACCATTCCCAAACATTGCCGTGCATATCGTATAGGCCAAAGGCATTAGCCGGAAAGCTGTCGACCTCGGTTGTTTGTTCTCGATCGTCTCCTTTGGAAGCATCGCCATAGAAATAGTTGCCGTTATAATTCGCCAACTCTGTAGTTATCGTTGGGCCAAAATGA
>DATNRH010000780.1 GCA_036703605.1 Candidatus Obscuribacterales bacterium
TCAGCCAATCGGTGTAATTATCAAGCAAATGGAGCGGCAGATCAAAAATCGTAAAAGGTTGCGGGATCACAGGGTCAGACACATCCAGCATAGGGAGGATTGATTCATTACCACCCTAAACTTAGGGCTCAGTGGACGAGATTGCAACTAGCGCTGACGGGGAGATCGAGAGAATTTTCGCAGCACGGAGGGACGGCCGCTCTCGGGCTGGCGGCGGAGATCAAGAATCGCTCGGGTGGGGTAATCGCTTTCGTCGTAGATTTCGCCCACCAGTTCCTCCAAAATATCTTCGAGGGTAATCAGCCCCACAGTGCCGCCATATTCATCCACCACGATCGCCAAGTGGAGGCGCTGCTGCAACATTTCCTTGAGCAAATCCGCCACCCGCTTGAGTTCTGGCACATAGACCGGCGGTTCGGTGGCTAGCATCACCGGGCCATCCTGTTGCTGTTGTTGCTTGAGGGACTGCAGCTCTTGCAGAGCGCGCTTCAAGTGAACGATGCCGACAATTTGATCCTTGGATTCTTCCTGAACTGGAATTCGCGAAAATCCGGTTTCCAAGCACAGGTTCACCAAGTCTTGCAGGCTAGCCTCATGGGAGATGGTGCGCATATCAATGCGGGGCTTCACCACATCATGGGCCTTGAGGCGATCGAGCATCAGGGCCTTATTCAGCAGTTGGTGTTTATCCAAATCCAACTGCCCTTTGCCACCCAGCACCTCGATCATCAACTGCAGATCGCGTACTGATTCTCCCGACTGCACCGCTGTGCCCTGGACGAGGCGAATCATATATTGAGCGATCGCTTCTAGAAAATAGGTGATCCCCAGCAAGCTCAGCAGTTTAGACAGCAGATAGATGGGGCGAACAGCCGCCTTAAAGTAGGGCAAGACGTTGTTGATGGCCAAGGATTTGGGCGTAATTTCACCAAAAACGAGGAGCAGCAAGGTGGCTACTGCCGTGGCTATACCTACCGAGGCACTGCCCAGCCAAATGGCAAACAGGTTACTGGTGAGAATCGCCGTAAAGTTATTGACCAGGTTATTACCCACTAGCAAGGTGGTGATAAACCGAGCTCGATTTTCCAACACCAAGGTGAACATGCCATTGCGATCGCCCTGATCTTTAATCAGCGCCCGCAGCTTTAGATTATCCAGCGCGGTGATCGCCGTCTCTGACCCTGAGAAAAAACCCGATAGCACCAGCATAATGACCAACACCAAGATATCGAGCCACACCTCTCCTAATAGCGGGGTGACAGCTAGCAGCACGGGAGTATGGGAAACCATGGAAGGGGCGATCGCCTCAATGGACACTAGTGAATAGTATGGAGTGGACAACATCAACCAATTTCGAGATTCACAGCATAGCCTAACGCAGGGTTAGGCGTCGCTACACCAGCCCTAGAGATCCCATCCTTGGGAGCATCGGGCTAGAAGTCTTTTCATCTTGACCAATCGAGCCAAAAAATTGCAGGTTGTGTACACATCTTAAGGTTCAAGGTGCCGGGGGAAGACTTCGGAGACAATGACCAAGGTGGCGATCGCCTCTGAGTGTAGCCCCCATGATGTACGTAGGTTGGTACCCATGTCCGAGACTCAACCGATTCGCCTTGCGGATCTTGACTTTATCCCATACCTCACCGATGCCGGAGAGTTGTCCTATACCCTTGCGGATCAAATTGGCGTCTATGCCATTTTTGACGCCGATCGCACCCTACAGTTTGTCGGCTACTCCCGCAATGTAGCCCTAAGCCTGGTGCAGCATATAGTGCGCCAGCCCCAGCAGTGCTACTGGGTGAAAGTGCAGTGCATTGATCGCCCAAGTCGCTCCATCCTGGAAGACATTCGCCAGGCCTGGCTGGCTGAAGTTCCCAACAGCCCCGCCCATACCGCCAGCGATCGCTGGACTCAGCCCATTGATGCGGCAGCCCAGATGACGCCGGAGGAGCAGCAGGCTCTGGCTAAAGGTGATGGGGGCGATCGCCCTCGGTTGCTCAAACAAGTGGCCAGACGGGTCGAGCAAGAGGTTCTGGTCCAACTGGCTGAGCGTGGAGTCACTGCCTCCCTGCGGTTTAATCCGAAATTGAAGGAAGAGGGACTGTTAGATCTCAAGTAGATCTCAAACAGATCTCAAGGCGATCGCTGAGATTGCTAAATCCCGACGAAGCGATCGGTAGATCACGATAGATTTCACCTAGATCTCAACGTAGTAGATCGCTATCGTGAATTGCCCCCAACTTAGTGCCGAATGAACGTCCTAGAACGTATGTCCTAGCGTGATCCCACTGCACCAATCCACCTCAACCTACTAAAACGCGACCATCTCATGATCGTGAAGGGGGTAGGCAGTGCTAGGCTTTGAGCAGGATTGAAGGGTGGACATTTGCCATCGGTTGACCAGTCCCGCAGTCCGTGGGCGATCGCCCTGTTTTGCTGAAACCCTTGAGCCACACCGGAAGTCCCATGTCGTCAACGCTGCTGAGTAATCGCTACCAAGTCCTAGAAACCCTCGGAGCTGGAGGGTTTGGCACCACGCTGCTCGCCGAAGATATCCAGATGCCGTCTCGGCGGAAATGTGTCATCAAGCAACTGAAGCCGATCGAGAACAATCCAGACATTTATCGGCTGGTGCAAGAACGTTTCCATCGAGAGGCGGCCATTCTTGAAAGCTTGGGCAATGTCAACGGGCAAATTCCCCAGCTCTATGCCTATTTCAATGAAGATGACCGGTTTTACCTGATCCAAGAATGGATCGAAGGGGTGACCTTAAGCCAAAAGGTGAAACTGCAGGGACGACTGCCGGAAGCCCAAGTCCGCAGCATTCTCATGAGTCTCCTGTCGGTGTTGGACTATGTCCACAGTCGCCAAATTATTCACCGCGATATTAAACCCGACAACATTATTTTGCGATCGCAGGATCAAAAACCGGTGCTGATCGACTTTGGGGCGGTGCGCGAAACCATGGGCACGGTGGTCAATTCAGAAGGCGAGGCCACCAGTTCTATCGTCATCGGTACGCCAGGCTTCATGCCCTCCGAGCAGGCAGCGGGGCGCGCTATCTACTCCAGCGATCTCTACAGCTTGGGGTTGACCATGATCTACCTGCTCACGGGCAAGCCACCCCAGGATCTCGATCTGGATCCCCGCACGGGAGATGTGGTGTGGCAGCATGATGCGCCGGGCGTGAGTCAGACACTCATTGATAGCCTCAATCGATCGATTCAATATAACCCACGCGATCGCTATGCCACAGCAGCGGAGATGCTAGATGCCTTGGAAGGCAGCAGCAGTGCCCCAGACACCGCCGTCCAAGCTGGCGAGATCCGCGATCGCCTCCCCGGCACACCTGCCTCTGAAGTACCGCCCACGATCATCCCATCACCGATCTCATCGCCACCGGCTGGAAACATGGCCACAGAACTGCCAGGGGCGATCGATAGCATGGCCGTGGGCAAGGATAAACCCATGCCGCCGGAGGTGCCTGGATGGAACTGGGGCGCGTTTCTCCTCCCCGGCATCTGGTGCTTCAATAACCAAGTGTGGTGGGGGCTGCTGGCTTGGACATCCTGGTTTACGGCAGGGCTCAGTTGGCTGGTCGTTGGGGGGCTGTTGGGTGCCAAGGGCAACGAATGGGCCTGGAAGAGCCGGGGTTGGAAAAGTGTTGAAGCATTTAAGGCCAACCAACGGGCTTGGGCCATTGGCGGTATGGCTACCTGGGGCAGCATGGTGGGCTTGATCATCCTCTTGGCAGTCATTGGGTCCCAACTGCCCGATACAGACAGCGCGGTGACGGACGAAGCGACGCCGATTGAGCCCACCCTCCCCGATCCACCCGTCCCTCCCACAGAGCCAACACCACCGCCCACCGTCACCGCAGTAGGGGTAACCAATCTGCAAGTCTGCGCAATACCTGAACCGGACACTGTCTGTGATGGCGATCGCCCCCAGCTTCCTAGCAAAACGCCCTCTATTTTGATCAGCGCCGATTTAGACGTTCCCATGAACACGCAGATCACCATCACATGGCGATATCTGGGCGGTGAGGCCGGCGACGCCACCGACATTGATACCATTTCCGTGGTGAAAGACGACGAGGCAATTGACTACGTATGGACACGTCTACCGGCTCCAGAAAGCGGTACCTGGCCCATAGGCGACTACCGGGTAAACTTTGAGATCCTCCTCCCAGACAGCGGCAATGACAGCGAAACGATCCAAAAGGGCTTTTCTATCCAGTAAGCTGAATCACGATACTGATTTGTGGATGCCGGATTGAAACCTCCTTCCAACTACCGAAACCTCCTGCCCTACCTGCGCCCCCACGGCAGCACGATCGCCCAAGCGCTAGCCTGTACCTTAGCGTTCACCATCTTTTGGCCGCTGTTGGCTTGGCTGGCGGGGGAAATTGCCAATCTCATTGGTCAGGGTGAGGTTGGGGCGATCGCTCACCTAGCAGCCGTGAGTGCGATCGTGTTTTTGGTGCGGGGTCTGGTGCAGTTCGGGCAAGATGCTCTGATGGCCAAGGCCGCGCTGGCGATCGCCTTTGATCTACGCAAAAAAGTCTTCACCCATCTACAAAGCCTTAGCCTCAGCTACTTTGAGACCTCCAAAACCGGCGACCTCAGCTATCGGCTAACAGAGGATATCGATCGCATCGGAGAAGTGATCAACAAAGTTTTTCACCAGTTCATTCCCTGCATTTTGCAACTGGTGGTGGTGCTGGGCTATATGGTGTATCTCAACTGGCAGCTCACCCTAGCCACCTTGATCATCGCGCCCCTAATGGCCGTCCTGATCGGCGGCTTTGGGCAACAGTTGCTGATCTTCTCCCGCCGCAGCCAGAGCCGCGTATCTGATCTCTCCGCCCTGCTCACCGAGGTCTTTTCAGGTATTCGGCTCATTCAAGCCTTTTCTGCCGAAGACTACGAAATCCATCGCTTTGCCCAAGAAGCCGAGCGCAACCGCCGAGCCAAATTTTCCGCCGAGCGCCTCAAGGCCATTCAGTTTCCCGTGGTGGGATTTCTAGAAGCCATGAGCGTCCTGCTGCTGTTTTTATTAGGCGGTTGGCAAATTTCCACCAACAACCTCACCGGAGCCGAATTTGTCAGCTATATTGCCGCCGTAGCGCTGTTGATCGACCCAATTTCGATTACCACCAGCAACTACAACGAATTCAAGCAAGGGGAAGCCTCCGTCGATCGCATCTTTGAACTGTTCGCCATCCAGCCCCAGGTAGTGGAGCTACCAACTGCCAAGATGTTGCCCGTCGTCAACGGCAAGGTCGAATACCGTCACATTACCTTTGGCTACAAGCCCGACCAGCCGATCCTGCAAGACCTGAGCCTAGAGGTCAAACCTGGGGAAGCGATCGCCCTTGTGGGGGCCTCAGGAGCCGGCAAAACCACGTTGATGAACCTGCTGCCCCGGTTCTACGATCCGCAAGCGGGTCAAATTTTGATTGATGGCATCGATATCCAAAGCGTCACCTTGCGCAGCCTGCGCCGCCAAATTGGCATCGTACCCCAAGAAACCGTCCTCTTTTCCGGCACCATTGCCCAAAATATCGCCTTCGGACAAACCCAAGTGTCCCTAGAGGCCGTGGAAGCCGCCGCCAAAATCGCCAATGCCGATCAATTCATCCGCCAGTTTCCCGATGGCTATCAAACCTGGGTGGGGGAACGGGGCATTAATCTATCCGGTGGTCAGCGGCAGCGAATTGCGATCGCCCGCGCCGTCCTCCTCGATCCTCGCATCCTCATCCTCGATGAGGCCACCTCCGCCCTCGATTCTGAATCGGAAGCGCTCATCCAAGAAGCCCTAGAACGCCTGATGCAGGGCCGCACCGTGTTTATCATTGCCCATCGCCTAGCCACCGTGCGCCGCGCCGATCGCATTTTGGTGATTGAACAAGGGCAAGTGGTTGAATCGGGCAGCCATACCACCCTGCTCGAACAGGGCGATCGCTATGCCCGCTTTTATGCCCAGCAGTTCAGCCCCTCCTAGCTACCACAGGCTGCGAAAATCCAGCTCAGCCCATGATGTTACATGACTGCTAGATAGGTTACAAACTGCTCAAGACGAACTTGCTACCATGCGTCCAAGCAATTGTAGTTAGTCATGACATCCCCGGTACGCTTGTCGCCGGGATTTTTTTGCGCCTCACAAGTTTACAAAACTTAAGAATATTAAGCATCGTGTAGATGGCACATGAATCTAAAAAAAACTTAAACTGTTGACTGACGGTTTATCCTCGTCCTTGTCGCGCTCTTCGGTTAGTGACGTCTTGCACTCAAAGCTCTCGATTTGCACCCTCCTCAAGACCAGCACCTTGGCAGAAGCCCTGCTGCAATCTCTTAGAGGAACACCCCACAGCCTGACTCAGTTTGAGGCAGACGATCAGTTTGTGGATTTTTTAGATCAGCAGCGCTATGGCATTGACTGCTTGATTCTAGAAGATCATCCTGAGCTGAAGCACCTGCTGATCATGCTACAAAAGCGCTCCATCCTGCTCCCCACGATCATCCTAGAAGTTGGAGGCTACGAGACCAATCCAGAAGCAGCGGTGGCCAAAGCCGTGGCATCCTTAGAAGACAAGTCATCCCGAGATCACCCCTACCATCAGGCAGCCCTGCGGATCACATTAACGCAGCTAGGGCAGTTAGAACACTTTATCGATAAAGCCATCGGTAAATTCCTGAAGCTGTCTCCAGGGCAACAGGGGCAGGGAGACGAAGGGATAGATGATGACTATCTAATTGCAGACCATCCGATGGTGCTGATGCCGCAACAGCGGCGGCTAGCTGAAAAGTTAAAGGAGCGTCTGGGATACTTGGGGGTGTACTATAAGCGAAATCCTAAGAACTTTCTGCGTAATCTTCCGCCACCGCAGCGAAAAGATTTTTTACGTCAGTTGAAGGACGATTATCGGAAGATCATCCTGGTGTATTTTTCACCAGACATGAAAGATCTCAACGAGCAAATTGACAATTTTGTGAACATGGCTTTCTTTGCTGATGTTTCGGTGTCGCAGATTGTCGAAATCCACATGAAGTTGATGGATGATTTTGCCAAGCATCTTAAATTAGAAGGTCGTAGTGAGGAAATCCTGCTAGATTATCGATTGACTTTGATTGATGCGATCGCCCATCTATGTGAAATGTACCGTCGATCTATTCCACGAGATTCCTGAAGTCCTCCATCAGTCGTGCTTTGCTTCTAATAGCTGAGTCGATCATGTCCAACGTTTAGTCTCAACACAGTGTGATGGTTGAAGCCCGCCGCAAGCACAGCAGCCTTGTTGAGTTACTTCCATGTATCCCCTAAGGTTCCATGAATCCCCTAAGAAAGACCTACGTTCTTAAACTCTATGTTGCAGGCAACACGCCCAACTCCATTCGGGCGTTGAAAACTCTCAATAATATCCTGGAAAAGGAGTTTCAGGGGGTATATGCCCTCAAGGTCATTGATGTCCTTAAAAATCCTCAATTGGCAGAAGAGGACAAGATTCTGGCAACCCCAACCCTAGCTAAAATTTTGCCCCCGCCGGTTCGCAAAATCATTGGCGATTTATCGGATCGAGAAAAAGTTTTAATTGGTTTGGATTTGTTGTATGAAGAACTACGGGACGACGAAGCAAATTACTGATGCTATTCTGCTCTACGGCACGTTTAACTAGCACAACTGCTTCAATCCTGCGATTGATCGGCGGTTGTGTCAGACGAACACAAGCATTAGAGTGGGTCCTTCCGTACAACAGGGTCTATCCACACACCATCAGAGAACGGGGACATGAGGAGCCTTAAAGAGAGCGATCGCCTCCCCTATCGACAGCCGGATGTGCTTACAGCCTCCCGGTATATTAATGCCCTGACTCCAAACCAATTTTTGATAGTCTAATAACACTATGGCAGATATGGCAGACAATCCAGTCCCACCTAAAAGCAGCTCCAAAAAGCTAGCCAGTGTTCAAAAAATCCACACCATGATCGAAGGGTTTGATGACATCAGTCATGATGGTCTCCCCGTCGGTCGTACTACCCTTGTCAGCGGGACATCAGGTACCGGAAAAACTCTATTTGCCGTTCAATTTTTGTATAACGGCATGATTTATTTTGATGAACCTGGGGTCTTTGTCACCTTTGAAGAATCCCCCGCCGACATCATTAAAAACGCCGCAAGTTTTGGTTGGGATTTACAACACTTTATTGACGAAGGCAAGCTCTTCATTCTCGATGCTTCCCCCGATCCAGAAGGACAGGATATTGTCGGTAACTTTGATCTCTCTGCCTTGATTGAACGCATCCAGTATGCCATTCGCAAATATAAAGCCAAGCGCGTGTCGATTGACTCCGTGACGGCAGTATTTCAGCAATATGATGCTGCATCCGTGGTGCGACGAGAGATTTTCCGCCTCGTGGCCAGGCTCAAGCAGGTTGGAGCTACCACAATTATGACCACAGAGCGGATTGAGGAATACGGCCCGATCGCTCGCTTTGGAGTTGAAGAGTTTGTATCCGACAACGTGGTGATTTTGCGCAACGCCCTCGAAGGCGAACGCCGTCGCCGCACAGCGGAAATTCTCAAGCTGCGGGGCACTACCCACATGAAAGGAGAATATCCGTTCACCATTACCGATCAAGGCATCAGCATCTTCCCCCTAGGAGCCATGCGCTTGACCCAGCGATCGTCCAATGTCCGCGTATCCTCAGGCGTAAAGACCCTAGACGAAATGTGCGGCGGCGGCTTCTTCAAAGACTCGATTATTCTGGCCACTGGCGCAACGGGAACCGGCAAAACCCTGTTGGTTAGCAAATTTTTGCAGGATGGCTGCAACCAAAATGAACGGGCTCTCCTGTTTGCCTACGAAGAATCGCGGGCCCAGCTTTCCCGTAATGCTTCCTCTTGGGGGACAGACTTTGAAGAACTAGAGCGTAAAGGGCTGCTGAAGATTCTCTGCGCCTATCCCGAATCCACGGGATTAGAAGATCACCTACAAATTATCAAGTCTGAAATTGCTGAGTTTAAGCCATCTCGGATTGCCATCGACTCCCTTTCTGCCCTAGCGCGGGGCGTCAGCAATAACGCCTTTCGGCAGTTTGTGATTGGCGTTACGGGCTTTGCCAAGCAAGAAGAAATTACCGGCTTCTTCACCAATACCACCGACCAGTTTATGGGCTCCAATTCCATCACCGACTCCCATATTTCCACCATTACAGACACCATCTTGATGCTGCAATACGTGGAAATTCGCGGTGAAATGGCCCGCGCCATTAACGTCTTCAAGATGCGTGGATCCTGGCACGATAAAGGTATTCGGGAATATACCATCACCGATCAAGGGCCGGAAATCAAAGACTCCTTCCGCAACTTTGAGCGGATTATCAGCGGGTCGCCGAGCCGGATTTCGGTGGACGAAAAGAGCGAACTATCGCGGATTGTGCAAGGCTTCCAGCCTGATCTTTCCGATGATGACCTGTAAGCGTGGGCTGAGGAACAAATGGCAACCCTTTTACGGGATTGGAGCTACCGCTATCCGTGGTTCTATGACGCGATCGCTCGTTTAGCTGCTCTGACGGTGGGTGGAGAGGCTAGGTTCCGCCAGCTCGCCCTAGAGGGGCTAGAGATCACAGAGGCAACCCATATCCTGGATGTATGCTGTGGCTGTGGGCAAACCACTCGGTTTCTGGTGGAGCGATCGCCCCATGTGGTCGGGCTAGATGCCTCGCCGCGCTCGATTCAACGGGCCCAGATCAACGTACCCAGCGCCACCTTTGTAGAGGCTTGGGCCGAGGCCATGCCCTTGGCTGATCACCAGTTTGACCTCGTGCATACCAGCGTGGCTCTGCATGAGATGCAGCTCGACTCATTGCAGCAGATTATTGCCGAGGTCTATCGAGTCTTAAAACCCGGCGGGGTGTTTACCCTTGTGGACTTCCATCGCCCCTACAATCCCCTGCTCTGGCCGGGCTTGACAACTTTTTTGTGGGTCTTTGAAACAGAAACCGCCTGGCAGTTGCTGCAGCTCGATCTTCCAGACATGCTGAAGCAGCAAGGTTTTGAGGTTGATGCCAGCGCACTCCTCGGGCAACAGCTCTACGCTGGCGGTAGTCTACAGGTGGTGCGGGGCCGCAAACCTGATCCAGGCTGATGTCATAACACAGCGATCGCCCCTACAAGATAGATCACTCCTAGAATAGCGATCGCCTGGTTGACTGACCACATGAAGCCCCTTGAAGCCCCTCACCCCAAACCCCTCTCCCGGGTCGGTAGAGGGGCTTTGAAAATATCCCTACGTTGATTGCCCCCTTTGTGAGCAAAGGCTCTGGGGGATGAGGAAAAATTTGAGCCCATCAGAGCGATCGCTCCCAGAGCAACCATTACTCCAGGGTGTGAATCGTCAACACTTGGGGTGGTGTAGCATCGGGAGGATAGAGAAATTCCAGGTTCACAGCGCGGCGATCGCCCGGTGGCATCCGCAGTTGAATCAAGGGTTCTCCAGCTTGCCCCCGTCGATGCACAAGGTGGAGGTAGCGGGTTTGCAGCAGCCCAAAATCGTCAATGTAGGTTAATCGAACCGTACCTCGGAAGAAGATTTGCTCATCAGGGGGCTGCCGAAACCGTAGATAGCCATTGGCCTGTTCATCTTGCAGCGGCGTTTGCAACGCTAGCGCCACCGTTTGCGTCTCAGACGTAGGGTTATACAGGGGCAGGCTGAGGTCATACTTAACGCCATAGTTCCCATGGGAGCGATAGGCGGTGTCAGAATAGCGATCGAGCATTGCGCCGCTTTGAATTTGCCCCGTCCCAAAGGTGTTGTGATCAACGGTGTTGATCACATAGGATAGGCGCTGACCCGTGCCGGGAATCGTCAGGGTATTACCACCCACATCATCGGACAAGTCTGCCTTCCATTCCGAGCCCTGAGCAATACCAGACACCCGTCCATAGAAAAATCGGCTAAAGTTTTGGGTCTCAGGAGGTGTTGGAGCCAGATCTCGCGGCCCAGCTAGCCCCCGCTGGGTTAACAGCAACTGCCATTCCGCCAAGGTGGGTACCCGCTCATTGCCATCCGCTGTCAAGGGTGCATACATGGCCAGGCTAGCCACATAGACATCGCCATCGGTTCTGGCATGGATTTGCAGCGATCGCCCATTGGTGGGCAAGGGACGGCTTACGGCAGGCACCGGCGGCGATGCTGCAGCCTGGGTTGATGCTGACCGAGTAGAAGAGCTGCTTGCCGCTGTTTCAAGCTGGCGAGGGGGCAATAAGACTTGTCCTGGAGGCAAAGTACCATTGGTAGCCACCGACAGTCGCCGCAGGGGAATCGGTAAGTTGGCTAATAGGTAGGTCTGCCCCGCTGGAATACGCACACTCGGCTGCCAGTGGTCTTGACGGCTACCCCGCAGCATATCATTAGCAGTGCGGCTACCGGGGCCCGAGAAGGTGCGCCCTAGGGGATTGGCCACATAGGACGGCAAGTCATAAAACGGTGCCTCTTGGCTCAGATAGCTAACCGCCTGCAGGAGATCGAGGGTAACCGCTTGGGACTCTGGATTATGCACCAAAATGCCCAGAAACAAGGTGCGATTATCATCAGGGGTGAGCCCACGAGCAATGTGGTGGGCAAAAATATCGAAGCGTCCACTGAGGGGATAGTTAAGGTGAGCCGTGGCCACCTGCATGTTGTCAGGGGGGAAGGTAGACAGCAAAATACCCTCGGTTTGCACCAGTTCAGGGCTATTGCTGTTAAACACGGGTGTACTATCTAGCTGCCCTGGCAGAGGACGAATCTCTTGTTGGGGCTGGAGAATCTCTTGGGCTGCCGGACGGGCGGCTGATACTTCAGCTACAAGCGCTGGGGAGGTGAGTTGTGCGGCGACTAAAAATGGTAAAACTGTCAGCATAGGCAACGTCATCAAACATCAGCGCAAAGCGCACGTATAGGAACCAAACCCTTCACTATTGGCCAGGTCATTAACCCTAGCAAACGACTGATAACCAAGGGTCAATCGCGGCGGGCAAATCGATCGGGGACATGAATGATAGAGCGGACTTGAGCAAAGCAATGAGCCACACAAGACTCAGAAAGACGTTCCACTGGCTTGGAGCAGTCTCTGATCTTATACAGTTGCTCCTGATCCCTGGGCTGCAGATGGTTGGGTTTCACCAAAGATATGCCGTTTTTCACAATACCATTAACCTGTGTAACAGAAATGTTTCTAGGTTCAGAAATCTTCTCAGCCACATATTGGAAAAACCTATGGCAAGCACAACCGCGATCGCTGCCCCTTGGCTCAGTGTTCCCTGGAAAAGGGCGGTGATTGCTGAACTCTTTGTTGTTCTTAGCGTCAGCGCCATCATCCGGATGGTTCCATATTGGGAGTAGGGTGGGGTGGCACAGCTTCAACGGGTGGCGATCGCCCCCAATCAACAATTCGAGGATCACATTCAGCTCACCGATGCTCAGGGTCACTACCTCCAGCGTGTTCTAAGGCTCCAGGTGGGCGATCGCTTCATTGCCATGGATGGCAGCCAGTGGTGGCTAGCAGAAATCCAGGATGGCGCTAGAGCCAAGAGGCTAGAGGTTCTGCCCGCTGCCGCAGACCTCCACACTACCCTCACCTTGATCATGGCCATGCCCAAACAAGGTATGGACGACATGGTGCGCCAAGCCACGGAATTAGGCGTCTCTACCCTTGTGCCGGTGCAGAGCGATCGCACCCTGCTCAAACCCAGCGCCCAAAAGCTCGATCGCTGGCAGCGGATTGTCCAAGAAGCAGCGGAGCAGTCGGAGCGGCAGCACATTCCCATGGTCATGGCTCCCCAAGGGGCGATCGCAGCTCTTGGGGCAATCACAGCCAGCCATCGCTATATCTGTACCGCTCGGGGCGATCGCCCTTCCTTGCTATCTGTTGCTCAACGGGATCGCAAGCACCTGCAGGACGTGGCGATCGCCGTGGGTCCTGAAGGCGGATGGAGCGAGGCCGAAGTACAGCAGGCGATCGCCTTAGGCTACCAACCGGTGTCCCTGGGACGGCATATTTTGCGGGCAGTGACAGCTCCCCTAGTTGCGCTTGCCATTCTCACAGCGGTGCTAGAGGACGAGAGTGCTTAGAGTCTAGGACATTCGACCAGGAAAACGGATCTAGTGCGATTTCGATGGCGGACGCCCCCGATACCAACGAGCTAGGCGATCGGGAGAGATGCCCGCCATGTAGCCCAGCAAAATCACCTGGTTCAACACCGTCGTGCGCACCACGCCCAGCCGTTGCCAGCGCCGCCCAGAGGTGAGAACAGGTTGGGGAGCGATCGCGATTTGCCCCAGCGATCGCAGCCGGCGAACTAGGGCCACATCTTCCAGCAGCGGCAGATCGGGAAAACCACCCACCTGTTGGAAGGTCTCGGCGCGCAAGAACAGTCCTTGATCACCGTAGGGCAACCCCCACCGCGATCGCCAGCGCACCCCCCGCTCCACCCAGCGCAGGGCCGCTCCTGGTGCATCGATCGCCAAGGTAAAGGCTCCCGCAGCAATGGTAGGATCGCTGAGCATATGGCGGATTTCGGCGTCAAACTGCGGCGGTAGGTGGGTATCGGCGTGGAGAAAGAGCAGCAAATCTCCCGTAGCCAAACGGGCTCCTTGATTCATTTGCCGTGCCCGACCGGGGTCAGACTGCAGCGCAATAGCCCCCTGCTGACGAGCGATCGCTAGGGTGTCATCCTGACTGCCGCCATCCACCACGATCACCTCCACCACGTCCCCCGACTGCACCGCTTGCAGGACAGATGGCAACGTTGCCGCCTCATTTAAGGCCGGGATAATCACCGATAGCGTCTTGGACTTAGCAGGCTCCGAGCGATCGCGCACGGCATACCAGGTCGGCAAGTCCTCGGGATAGTCAATATCACTCAGGGGGGCGAGGGTGGCCACCCGCAGGTGCAGCCCATGGGCAATGGCCAGCGTTTGCTGCAATACCTGGGCCGTACTCCAGGCAATCTCTTGAAAAACCTCCGGGCAGGAACGGCGCAAACCCAGGAGGTAATAGCCACCGTCGGTTGCAGGGCCAAGCACCAGATCGTGATCCGCCAAGGTCTGGATAGCCTGTTCCAATCGCTGGGCAGTCAACTGAGGGCAATCAATACCAATCACTATTACCTGATCCGCTCCAGCAGCGAACTGATCGGCCACGGCCCGCTGCAGGCGATCGCCCAAATCTCCCTCGCCCTGGGAGGTATACGGCCAGCTCGCTCCCAGCCATGCTTCCATCTGAGAGCGATCGCCCCCACTAAAGCGCACATCCACGAATCGCTGGGGCAAGGGATCCGTCGGGGGAGCCGTAGGACAAGTCTGCCAGCGGGCCACCTGCCGCAGGGTATGCTCGGTCATCTGCCGCTGCAGATCGGCAGCCGCCTCAGCCCCCAGAGCCGGTATCAGACGGGTCTTCGTCGTACCAGGAACGGGATAGCGCGTGAAGACAATTAGGTGCTGAGATCGTTGTGAATGGGGTAATTGCGGATGGGGAGGCAAACTCACGCAGATACTCCTCAGACATCAGGGGCATACCGAAGTCTTGACCGAGGGATACAATCCGTCGCCGTCATGGTGACCAGACCTAATCCATCGCCTGGTATAGGCTAGGCATCCACCATCATTGCATACGACCATACCAGCGCAGTAAGACACGAGCTAGGCGATCGCTATCATGTTTAATCTGATGGGTTTGAGGATTCTCGGCCATCACATTGGCCATCACCACCCGCCGTCCTAGGTGAATCACCTCTTCCCGATCAAAGTACACGGGGTGCGATCGCTCTTGGGCATAGCGAATCATTGCTTCCGCCGACGGTGTTTTGCGATGTACCAAAACGGCATCAAACAAGGGGCGATCGCACAGGCGATCAATGGCGCAAATGTGATCCGCCACGGTATAGCCCTCGGTCTCACCTGCCTGGGTCATAATATTGCACACATAAATGCGCGGAACCGTTAGGGAAGCGATCGCCTCCCGAATATCGGGCACCAACAGGTTGGGAATCACGCTGGTATAAAGGCTACCCGGCCCGATAATCACATAATCTGCTTCCCGAATGGCCTGCAGAGCTCGGGGCAAAGCGGGCGGATTCTCGGGAATGCAGCCCACACGGATGATCTTACCGTCGGCTTCGGGAATATTGGATTCCCCTTTGATGATGCGACCATCGGCAAATTCTGCCCAGAGTTCCACATCACTGAGGGTGGCGGGCAGCACCTGCCCCCGCACCGCCAGAACTTTTGAACTGGCTGCCACGGCCTGCTCTAAATCTCCGGTCACCTCGCTCATGGCCGTGAGAAACAGGTTGCCAAAACTATGGCCCACCAGCCCATCCCCGGCCCGAAAGCGATATTGAAATAGCTCTGTCAGCAACTTTTCTTCATCAGCCAGGGCCGCCAAACAATTGCGAATATCCCCCGGCGGCAAAACCCCAATCTCCCGCCGCAGCCGACCAGACGAGCCGCCATCATCCGCCACGGTGACAATGGCCGTAATATTGGCGCTGTAAATCTTCAGGCCCCGCAGAAGATTAGACAACCCCGTACCGCCACCCAACACCACAATTTTGGGGCCGCGCTGTAAACGCCGATGGGCTGTGAGCACCTCAATCAGTTCTTCGTCCCCATTGGGCATCAACACCTCGGTGATCGCGCCGAGGGTGCGCATCTGCCCCAAAAAGACCAGCAAAACACCAATCAAGATCACCATGGGGCCACTAATGTAGCTCGGCACCCAATCGGTAATGAAATCTAGGGCATCGCCAATGAACCGGGTGATGTAAAACACCGGGGTGCGTTTTGTCCAGATGGCAATGCCCAAGGCTGCTAGCAACACCCCCGCCACACTCAACATCAACCAACGCTTGACGAAGAGACCAGGAGCCAGCCACTGGAACCACCGACTAACCCGATGCGGAGTGCGGGAACGGGATTCTTGCTGAAGCATGGTCAGCGCTTTTTTCCAGCGATTGGCAGTGGACATTCGAGATTCGCAACCTAAACGCAACGGTTGAAAAGACTAGACAACAAGCGATCGCCCTCTAGGGACTCCATACCCTACCCAGACCAGCGATCGCTAATGTGATATTGCCCCAGGAAAGCGGCGGATCTGGTATCGTCACTTTCCAGAACGAGAGAAGAAGAATCCGCATAGCTCAGGTGATCTATTGCCCGGTCACAATCAACGCGCGGTATCTGAAAGCAGCAACGCTTAGTCTGAGACGTATTCTCACTCAAGTGTCTGACTTCAGCGACTTTAAACGCCTAGAATTTTCATTCTGTCGTTTAGATGATCGAGCGTCAATGCCTTTGAGAACCCCGAATTCAGTACAAATGTTTCAATATGAGTGCTGGTATGGAAGCGAGAGTAGCATCTATGAAGGCTAAGCATACCCTCCCAAGAGGAACGTATTGCCCCATGCATAACCACAGAACAGCCAATGAGTAAATCCTACTAGACAGCGGACCCGAAGCGGTACTGTGCAACAGCAGGTTTCCTGGCATACTTGGAAACGCCCCTGCCGACCCCTGGCTGCTTTAAGCTGTTAAGTAGACCCAGCAATCAGGATTGTGAGCATTTTCAGGTATTCGTCGCATGAGTGAGCCGTTCCCCCCATCAAGTCCAGAGCTACCCAGCGAGCCTCTCCCAAACCTGCCCCCAGAGCAAACGGTGGACTTGCCCGAGCGGCTGCTCAAACATACCGTGCGCTATAGCGACTATCGGCAGGTAGATCGGGAGTTGTTTACGCCGATGTTCCGTCAGTATGCAGAGACGAAGGATCAGTATCCCCACGCGCTGCTGATGTATCGGGTGGGCGATTTTTTTGAAACCTTTTTCCAAGATGCCATCACCATTTCCCGAGCGCTAGAACTGGTGCTCACTAGCAAAGATGCCGGGAAAGACGTGGGACGGATTCCCCTAGCTGGCATTCCCTACCATGCCCTCGAACGCTACTGCACCCAGTTGGTGGAAAAGGGATTTGCGATCGCCATCTGCGACCAAGTCGAAGATCCGGCCCTGGCCCAAGGCTTGGTGAAACGGGAAGTGACTCGGGTGATTACGCCGGGGACGCTGCTGGAAGAGGGCATGCTGACAGCGCGGCAGAATAATTTCCTGGCGGCGGTGGTGATCGCGGGCAACCACTGGGGGCTGTCCTACGCCGATGTGTCTACCGGGGAATTTCTCACCACCCAGTCCCAAGACTTGGATCAGTTAGCTCAGGAACTCATGCGGCTGCAGCCCTCCGAGGTGCTGGTGCCCACCAATGCGCCCGATCTAGGCGGCCTGCTGCGACCGGGCCAATCATCGCCCCACTTACCCGACTGTCTACCCCGGCAGTTTTGCTATACCCTGCGATCGCAACTGGCGTTTGAAACCCAAGAGGCCCGCCAACGGCTGCTGCAAACCTTTCGCCTGCGATCGCTGGAAGGGCTGGGCTGTGACCATTTGCCCCTGGCGGTACGGGCAGCGGGCGGCCTGCTGCACTATTTAGAAGATACCCAGAAGGAGAATCCGTTACTTCTACAGCCGCTCTGTACCTATGCGCTGACGGAATTTTTGGTGCTGGATCATCAAACTCGCCGCAATTTGGAAATTACCCAAACGGCGAGGGACGGCACCTATACCGGCTCCCTGCTCTGGGCCCTCGATCGCACGGTGACCTCCATGGGGGGGCGACTGCTGCGCCGCTGGCTGCTGCAACCGCTGCTGGATGGGACGGCCATTCGCGATCGCCAAGCCACGATTCAAGAACTGTGCGATCGCGGCAGTTTGCGGCAAACGTTACAGGTGCTGCTGAAGCAAATCTACGACATCGAACGGCTCACGGGGCGGGCGGGATCGGGAACGGCCAATGCGCGGGATTTGGTGGACCTAGCGGATTCCCTGGAAAAGCTGCCGGATCTAGCCGCCGTGGTGGCGTCGGCTCAGTCGTCTTATCTGACGGCGCTGCAGCAGGTGCCGCCCCAGTTAGACCAGTTGGGTCAGGTTTTGCGATCGCACCTGCAGGACAATCCACCCCTATCGCTAACTGAGGGCAACCTCATTCGTCCGGGCATCGACGCACGGCTGGACAGTTTGCGGCAGCAGGTGGAAGCCGATCAGCAGTGGATTGCCCAGCTTGAGGTCACCGAACGGCAGCGCACGGGCATCTCGAATTTGAAAGTGGGGTTCAACAAAACCTTTGGCTACTACCTGGGCCTTTCCCGATCCAAGGCGGATCAAGCTCCTGACGACTACATTCGCAAGCAGACCCTCACCAACGAAGAGCGCTACGTCACCCTAGAGCTGAAGGAGCGGGAATCGCGGATTTTTAATGCCCGGGATGACCTGAACCGCTTGGAGTATGAGGTATTTGTGGAACTGCGCCAGCAGGTGGCAGCGGAAGCGGAGGCGATTCGTGCCGTGGCCCAAGCGATCGCGGCGGTGGATGCCTTGGTGGGTCTGGCGGATGTGGCGGTGTACCAGGGCTATTGCTGCCCGGAGATTCGCGAGGATCGGATTATTTACGTCGAGGAGGGACGTCATCCGGTGGTGGAACAGTCGCTCCCGGCGGGATTCTTTGTGCCCAATTCCATTCATCTGGGCAGCGATCGCCCTGCTGATTCGTCCTTGCCCACAGAGGCGATCGCCCCAGATTTGATTATCCTCACCGGCCCCAATGCCAGCGGCAAAAGCTGTTATCTGCGGCAAGTGGGTCTGATTCAGCTCATGGCCCAAGTGGGTAGCTTCGTACCGGCCCGGGCCGCGAGTTTAGGTATTTGCGATCGCATCTTCACCCGCGTGGGGGCGGTGGATGACCTGGCCACGGGGCAATCGACCTTTATGGTGGAAATGAACGAAACCGCCAATATCTTGAACCACGCCACCCCCCAGTCTCTAGTATTGCTGGATGAAATTGGTCGGGGTACGGCCACGTTTGATGGTCTGTCCATTGCCTGGGCCGTAGCCGAACACCTGGCCGCCGAGCTGCAGGCCCGCACCATCTTCGCCACCCACTACCACGAACTCAACGAACTGGCATCCTTACAGCCCAACGTGGCCAACTACCAGGTGACGGTGAAGGAAATGCCGGATCAGATCATTTTTCTGCATCAGGTACGCCCCGGCGGAGCCGATCGCTCCTACGGCATTGAGGCAGGGCGCTTGGCAGGGCTGCCCCCGTCGGTGATTCAGCGGGCCAAGCAAGTCATGGCGCAAATCGAACAGCATTCCCACATTGCCGTGGGTCTGCGCCAAGGGACTGACACGCCCGAACCTCGGAAACGTCGTCGGGTTAAAGAAGCAACCCCGATTGAACAACTGGATATTTTTGGGCGATCGCCCCAATCATCTCAAGGTTTGACATCGGACGGCCAAGCCGTCTACAGATCAGATGTCTAGCTAACTCAGTCAATAACGCGCACCAGCCCACTACTCAGCCCATCAAAAATGCGGTTGACATGGTTCTTGTCCATATCACTCAACGCCGACTTCGACAACATCAAGGCCATGAGCAGCTCTTGATCGGCTCGGGTAATGCGATGGGTTTCAAAGATGCGACGGATGACGTCCTCAAGGGAGGAAACGGGTAAACTCAGCTGACTTTGCATAGATCACTCACAGCGGTAGACACAACTGAAGCGGAGGGGCTTCACCGTTCCTTTATAGTGTGCCCAATTTTATACAAAATCTTTGTGATCTCTATACAAAGAACCTGTGATATTCGTCACAGCAAATCGAACGCATTCAGCCTGTCTAGGCTAAACGCGCTCTGCACCTCAAGGTTGCAATCCGTTGCTCCGTATTCCGTAGCTCCACTCTACCGAATTTCTTCAGGATCCGTATGAGGGGCGATCGCCCCTGTCCCCTCCCCAAGATTGAGGCAACACCTGCAGTATTACTCCAATAATTCTACGGACAAACAGAGTATTATTAGCTACTTAATTTAAGTGATATATACGTGATTATACGATGACAAGAGGTCACAACTCAGCATCGCATGAATCATGCAGACGTCTCTCCGTGGAGATTCTGAGGCGTGGCCGTCACCCCCGCCATCATGGGCAGGCTCGTAGAAAATGCCAGGGTCTCGTGGTCCATCCCTCAGAGCTGGGATAGAGATTAGCCAATCCATTGACCCAAGCAGGCTCTATATCAGTCCTCGGGCGTGTGATCAGTCCGTGAATCCGCTAGCATCAAAACAGTCCAAGGCGCTAAGGTCTGGATGTCGCCGTTGAGATTTCCCGTTAGGGAAGGGCGATCGCCTGAGTTCTATGCACGAGTATTGCCCATGAGTCCCGTGATTGATTATTTGCGCATTAGTCTGATTGACCGGTGCAATTTCCGCTGTCAATACTGCATGCCCGAGGGCGAAGACTTGCAGTATGCGCTGCAGCAAGATGTGCTGACCAACGATGAACTGATGACGCTATTGACCCAGGTATTTATCCCCGCTGGCTTCACCCGTTTTCGGCTCACCGGTGGCGAACCACTGCTGCGACCGGGGGTGGTAGACCTGGTGGGGGCGATCGCCTCCCTGCCCGACACCCAAGATCTGGCCCTGACCACCAACGCCTTCCTGCTGGCCGACTTGGCCGAGGATCTCTACCAGGCGGGGTTGCGCCGGGTAAACATTAGCCTCGACTCCCTGACGCCGGAGATTTTTGATCAGATTATTAGTAATCGGGGGCGATCGCGCTGGCAGCAGGTGTGGGATGGCATCTTGGCGGCCCATCGGGTGGGCTTTAGCCCCCTCAAGCTGAACGTGGTGGTGATTCCAGGTCTTAATGACCATGAAGTGCTGGACTTAGCAGCCCTCAGCATCGACCGGGACTGGCACGTGCGGTTTATTGAGTTTATGCCCATTGGCAACGGCGATCTGTTTCAACACCGAGGCTGGGTGGCCTCAGAAGAACTGCGGCAGCGCATCCGCGATCGCTGGGGATTAACCGATGGCGCGGTGCGGGGCAATGGCCCGGCAGATATCTTCCAAATTCCTGGAGCCAAGGGCACGCTAGGGTTTATTAGCCAAATGTCGGAATGCTTTTGCGATCGCTGCAATCGCATGCGCCTCTCGGCCGACGGCTGGCTGCGCCCCTGTTTGCTGAATGAAACCGGGCA
>DATNRH010000781.1 GCA_036703605.1 Candidatus Obscuribacterales bacterium
GATCTAATTTTTTCAAGGTTATATACGTTGTCCTAGAAACCGTAATCATCGATTCGGTTCTCTACCCATAGGCTATAAAGCGGACGACTACGAGAGGGCGATCGCTCTGGTAGAGGCATAGCTACCGTTCCATGGATAGGACAGCAAAATACCCTGAAGAACGTAAGTTCAACAGTTAAAAGAAGCTTGGGAGAGGGCTTTAAGAGCATCACCTGGGATACCCAACGATGACAATAGGACGCTTACGTCCCTTAATATTTTTGCCACCATCGAACCCGTAGCCCCCCTGTTTCCGTTGTTTTAACGGCTTGAGAATCTGCAATACCTACCGTTGATTGCTCCTCTCGACCTAATATCAATTCTTCAAAATGTCGCTACATCACGGAAGAAGCCTCAAAGTCCCCCGCCCTCTGGGAGAGGGATTTAGGGTGAGGGCAACATATAGCGGGCAATCCAAGATATTGATATCATTTCCTCCGCAGGTCTGCTCGAATCTGGTCGCGCATCTGCTGCCAGTTTATACCGTGTGCTCAATCACCACGGCGGCACCCATGGCGGTCACCACGACGGTGGGTACTGGTAACGGGGTAACGCTGCAATTCTCGGGAGACTGATCATCTCAACCCATTATTGGGGGTTCCGAATAATTCGACCCGCATTGAGGATCGCCAGCAGGGCAACACCTACATCGGCAAATACCGCCTCCCAAAGCGTAGCTACGCCGATCGCGCCCAAGGCAATAAAAAGCGCCTTGACGACCATGGCAAACATGATGTTTTGCCAAACAACCCGCCGGGTTTTCTGCGCGATTTGAATGGCCTCGGCCACCTTGGAAGGGGCATCGGTCATGATCACCACGTCAGCAGTTTCGATCGCCGCATCAGACCCTAGCCCACCCATGGCGATGCCCACATCAGCCCTGGCGATCACTGGCGCATCGTTAATGCCGTCGCCGACAAACGCCACTTTGCTCTTGGTCTGGCTGGCACGCCGCAAGAACTCTTCTAGGGCGTCTACTTTATCTTCGGGCAACAGCTCGGCCCGGTAATCGTCGAGGCCTAGTTGTTGGGCAATGCTGTCGGCTACCGATTGGCTGTCGCCGGTCAGCATGGCAGTTTGAATGCCCTGGGCGTGCAATGCTCGAATAGCCCCGACAGCATCGTCTTTCAGCTCATCGGCAATCATGATACGGCCACTATATTCGCCATCCACTGCCAAGTGAGCCACAGTGCCGTCTACTACACACACATCGTGGGGAATCGCTTCGCGGTGCAAGAGTCGGTCATTCCCCGCCAAGATAGTGCGACCATTCACCGTGGCGCGAATACCGTGGCCGGCAATTTCTTCGTAGTCTTGAACAGCGGCGGTATCGACGGTCCGCCCATAGGCTTGACGAATGGACTGGGCCACCGGATGAGTTGACTGCGATTCGACATGGGCCGCCAGCTCTAGCAGTTGCTGCTGATTCAGTCCGTTGTGAGTCACCACATGGGTCACGCGAAAGTTGCCCTGGGTGAGGGTGCCGGTTTTATCGAACACAACCGTTTTCACTTGGGCCAGGGTGTCTAAATAGGTGGAGCCTTTGACCAAAATACCGCGCTTAGCGGCACCGCCCACCCCGCCAAAGTAGCCAAGGGGAATGCTAATCACCAAACCGCAGGGGCAGGAAATCACCAACAGCACTAGGGCGCGATAGACCCACTCGGTATGGGTAGCCCCCTCAAAGAACAGGGGCGGCAGAATAGCAACCGCGAGAGAGAGAACCACTACCACCGGGGTGTAATGCCGGGCAAAGCGGGTGATGAATTTTTCGGTATCGGCTTTTTTGCTGCTGGCGTTCTCGACCAGTTCTAAAATTCTGGCGATCGACGACTCACCAAAGGACTTGGTCACCTGCACCGTCAACAGCCCAGACTGGTTGATCATCCCAGCCAGCACAGTTTCGCCGGGAGCAACGGTGCGAGGCATCGATTCGCCCGTCAATGCAGAGGTATCGACCAGAGAGTTGCCATCTAGAATGTTGCCATCTAGGGGTACCTTTTCGCCAGGGCGCACCACAATCACATCGCCAACTTTAACGGTCTCGGGGGAAACGACACGGATGTCGCCGTTAACGCTGAGGTTGGCGGTGTCGGGTCGGATCTCCAGCAGAGCCTTGATCGAGCGGC
>DATNRH010000782.1 GCA_036703605.1 Candidatus Obscuribacterales bacterium
AAAAGCTGATGCCTGCGGCTGCGGCGATGATAACAGTAGTGAGGGTGAAAAGCTTCTTTTTCATCAGTTTTAGATAGTAATAAGTGAGCTGATACCAATCAAGACGATGCTTTCTAACCTATTTGCATCTCTCATTCATCCTAGCACGCTTCCTAGAGGTGATTGACTGAAAAGCTTTGGCAACAGAGCTTTTGGAGGCTCGAAACACCCGGGTATACCAGGACAGATAAATTGTCACGTCAGTCCTGATATTTTCTTGAATTTGGCGATCGCTACGAGCAAGCGGGCACCTACGATCAGCTTGGCTTACTAGCCGAGGCGCAGCAAGACTATGCCCAAGCTCAGAATCACCTCGAACAGGCACCCATCATTTTTGTCGGATTCAACAACCAGCACAGCACTGCGATGACAGTGCCCTATCCCGCCTTTACCAAATCACCCAAGACGACAACCTGCTCCCCACCGTCGCCCAGTGCCTCAACAGCACCCCCGCCGAGGTGCAGCAACGCTTCACTGCCGCCAACCCCCAAACGCCGCCGCTCCGTAGCCCCAACGGTTTTTAATTCCCATCACCGTTGAAAATCCGTTAATATGGCTAGTCAGCACTGAACACGCTAATGGAGAAAACCAATGACTCCCACCGAACTGACCCGCAAAGGTTTTCAGGCTTTAGTTGATGCTCTAGGCTATGTCGATGCTGTGCGTTTTATCAAACAGTTCAACCAAGGCCACGGCGACTACACAAGAAACCGTACCCAATGGCTCGACCAACTCACCCTTGATGAAATTCTGTCTTCAGATTCCTAAGGCATAGCAGTAGGCACTGCCCATCCCTGAAGAGAATTTTCCCAACAGGCACCCCACTCAAATCATCATCTATCCTCTTGAGAAGGTTCGGTGTAGTCGCAGAAGGTGCGTAGGCTAATCTTCAGCACCCAGAGGACAGCAACAGTGGCAGGTCACACCATTAGAAAAAACTCGATAGATGCCTACGATTAGTCGATTTTACGGAATCATCATCTTCATGAACTACAACGACCATCAGCCGCCTCATTTCCATGCTCGATATCAAGATCAGGAGGTGATTGTGGAAATCACAACTGGTATAGTCGAAGGCAGAATGTCGAAACGGGCATTGAGAATGGTGCTTGAGTGGTTAGATCTTCACCAAACCGAGTTGATGGAGAATTGGGAACGCGCTAGACAACGCCAAGCCCTGAATGAAATCCAACCGTTGCAATAGAGAGGAACTTAGCATGTTTCTTCATGTTACGAAGATGGAACCTCTGGACGGCTATAGGCTGAGGCTAACCTTCAGTGATCAGACAACCCGAGAGATTGATTTATGGCCAGAGCTATATGGCGACATCTTTGCTCCACTCCAAGACCTAGAGCAATTTAGGCAGGTTTTCTTAAACCCAGAAACAAGAACCATTGAATGGCCCAACGGTGCAGACTTTGCCCCAGAATTTCTCTACAACCTGAGTCAAACCTCAAATCATCAGCCATCCCCTGGCGTTTCACTGGGTTCGGTGTAGTCGCAAAAGGTACGCAGACCAATCTTCAGCACCCAGAGGACAGCAACAGTGGCGATCGCTGGACTCATCCACGGCAGCGCAATCAACTCCACCACATAGACAATCAGCCCCGTCAACAGAGACGCCTGGGCAGGGTTTTTGTTGTACTCCTCTACCTTTTCCCGAAAGCTATCATCACCGCACAACTCCCGACGCAGATTGGCCAGAAACACCTGGCGCAGGGTCTTGCGATCCTCCCCATAGACAGCCGTTCCCGCCGCCGCCAGCTCCTCCAAGCTGCTTTCCAGATCACCGTGGTGATGACGCAGCGTTGCTAGGGCAGGTTGAGCTGGAGCGTAGTCCTGCAACAGGTCTTGAGTCGTTTGTAGATCGTCCGTCGAGAGGTGTGTTGTCATACAACCAATTGCCCATAAAACTAGGTCTGCCCGTTCCATCTTCAACAGGCAGACCCTTATCCTCAGCCTTGGCG
>DATNRH010000783.1 GCA_036703605.1 Candidatus Obscuribacterales bacterium
ATCCTGTGGATTCAATATCGGGTTGGATCTGAGGTAATTTCTGAGGCAATTGTATAGGATTGCTTAGCTGCTGGAACGAGAGCGAGCGTGGCGTTTTGCTTTCCAGCCAATATAGGCAAATAGCACCGTGGCAGCGATCGCATAGGCAACGCCACTGGGAATATTGGAAAAAGCCAGGGCGAGGCTACCGACCCATAGGGTAAGAGAATAGATGAACAGAACCGTGAGCCGATGGGATAGGCCAGCTTCCAAAAGGCGGTGGTGGAGGTGGCGTTTGTCGGCAATGAAGGGAGAGTTGCCGCTGCGCAGGCGATCGACAATTACGGCAAACATGTCCAAAATCGGTACGGCTAAAATCAAATAGGGCAGGAGCACCGCAACGGTAGTGACACTTTTCACTAAGCCAACAACGCCAATACCGGCCAGGGTAAATCCCATATAGTAAGCTCCCCCATCCCCCATAAAAATTTGGGCGGGGTTAAAGTTGTAGCGCAGGAAGCCAAGGGCCCCTCCCGCCAAAGCAGCAGCAATCAGGGCAGCAGCCGGCTGGTGCATAAACAGACTCGCCACCAGCATGACTACGGCAGCAATCCCAGATACGCCTGCGGCCAGACCATCGAGTCCATCAATCCAGTTGATAGCGTTGGTCATGCCCACCAGCCATAGAACGGTGACTGGCAAGCTAATCCAGGCCGGTAAAACGACCAGGCCATGGAAAGGAACGGTGAGAAATTCTATCTGGACGCCTACATACCAAGCTCCGGAGGCCGCGATAGACTGCATCGCCAGGCGGGATATCGCTGGTAGACCAAAAAGGTCATCAGCTAACCCAATTAGGAAGAAAACCAGACCGCCGATGGTAACGCCCCAAATTTCATACTCTTTGTCTTGGGGCAAAATGCCAAATCCGCCCAAGCTCCACACCGTCAGCAGGGCAATCAGGGCACCCAGAAAAATCGAGACGCCGCCAAGGCGCACCATGGGCTGGTTATGAACTTTGCGTCCGCCGGGCAAATCAACCTGACCACATTTCAGCCCGATCGCTTTGACGATGGGCGTGCTAACCAACACAACAACAGCCGAAATGATGAATGCAGCGAGATGGTAAAACTGGGGAGACATCTAAACTCGGTGGGTGCAAACGTAATGGGCGTTTTAGATGGCCACTTGGCCAAGGCTACTATGAACTATACACGCTGAAGACGATTTCATGCCCTAGCAGGTCTATCCCCAGCAGGTATCTTTGGCAAACCTTGCCGCTAGATGACATGGGATGGTGGACATATCCCTTTACCCTACACAGACGATGGAGCTAAGCCGGAAAGACTGTGTGATTTTTCGGCTGGCCATAGCAAGAGGCGCAATCCCCTTCGTAGAAGAGTTATGCGCCCCGTGCCTGATCATGACTTAGTGAGACATGATCGCTTTGACCCTAGACCAACGCCGGTGTAGGCTGAGTGGCCTGCAAGTGGGGGTAGAGGGGGAAGCGATCGCAGAGGGAGGCCACGCGCTGACGGCATTGCTCTGCTACGGCTTCATCGTCGGGATTCAGGAGGCGATCGGCGATGATGTTAGCGATCTCTGTGAATTCCGGTACACCCATGCCACGGGTGGTCATGGCGGGGGAGCCAAGCCGTAGTCCGCTGGTTACGAAGGGAGATTCGGGATCGAAGGGCACGGTGTTTTTGTTGGCGGTGATGTTGACGCCGCTCACCAGTTGATCGGCGCGCTTGCCGGTCATGCTAATAGAGCGTAAGTCCAAAAGCATGAGGTGGTTATCGGTGCCATTGGAGACAATCTTGATGCCGCGAGCCTGGAGCTGAGTGGCCATAGCCTGGGCGTTTTGAATGACCTGGGCAGAGTAGGTCTTAAAGGCGGGCTGGAGGGCTTCGCCAAAGGCCACGGCTTTACCAGCAATCACATGTTCTAGAGGCCCACCTTGGGTGCCAGGGAACACGGCTTTGTCAAACTGTTTGCCCAGTTCGGGATCGCGGGTGAGAATCAGACCGCCCCGAGGGCCACGCAGAGTTTTGTGGGTGGTGGTGGTGACGACATCGCAATAGGGAAGAGGGTTGGGATGGTGACCGCTGGCCACAAGCCCAGCAATATGGGCAATATCGGCAAGCAGGTAGGCACCTACTTCATCGGCGATCGCCCGGAAGCGATCGAAGTGGATGATGCGGGGATAGGCGGAGTAGCCACAGATGATCAGCTTGGGCTTGTGCTGCAGGGCTAGGTCACGAATATTGTCGTAGTCGAGCTGTTCGGTTTCGGGGCTGACGCCGTAGTGGCAAACCTTAAACCACTTGCCCGATACATTCACGGGCGAGCCATGGGTGAGGTGGCCGCCATGGGATAGATCCATGCCCATAATCGTGTCGCCGGGCTGCAAAAGCGCTAGGAAGACAGCGAAGTTGGCTTGTGCGCCAGAGTGGGGCTGGACGTTGGCATGGGCTGCACCGAAGAGTTCCTTGGCGCGATCGATAGCAACTTGCTCAACGCGATCGATAAATTCACAGCCGCCATAGTAGCGCTTGCGGGGGAGCCCTTCAGCATATTTGTTAGTTAAAACCGAGCCTTGAGCTGCTAGGACGGCAGCGGAGGTAAAGTTTTCGCTAGCAATCAGCTCTAGGTGTTCGCGCTGGCGCTGTAGCTCCTGCTGAAGAATTTCTGCTACAACTGGGTCGGACTGGTTCAAAAAATCTGCGTTAGTCTGAGTCACAAGTAAGCTCTCCGAAACTCTTGGTCACAATGATTAGGCGTAGCCGATCTCTCCCTACAGGCGGTGGGTGATAGGCAGATGACGATATCGGGGTGGTATGGGGCTCTGGGGGTACATCTTGCCTTGAAGGTGCCGTTCAAAGGGGCGATCGCGAATGCCAGGCAGGGGAACCTTAAGTTAGACTGGCTCACCAAACCTTGGCGGTGCATGGTGCGATCGCTCAAGTCTCTAATTGTAGCGTCATTTTTTCAGGGCACAGCGGCTATTTTGGGTCAGGAGGATCGGTTCCATAGAGCAGGATCAATATCTAAATCGTGATCTGATCGTGATCTAGGTTACGACGGCGATCGCCGTCCCATGGAATGCTGGAAGACCTTGGCTAATTGCTGCATCCCCTTGTAAACCTATCGTGAATGTAATGTATGGATATGTATGGATTGCCCAGTGTTGCTTGATCCCCTCCCATACAATAGGGAAAGACTGCTACTCCATGTGGCACTCTCAGGACACGTTATCGACATAGGGAATGGAGGTGGCTGATGTTAGTCATTCTCACCGAACGTCAATTACTCTCACCGCAGCATGTGTGTCAAGGATGCTTGATGGCAGACCAAAGCGGACAACCCCGCTGGCACGATGGGCAATTGATGTGTGGTCGGGCGCTGGGGAAGGGGGGTGGCCCTGCCAACCAGTACGAATGCCAGATGGGCTTCCGGGTTGCCAATATTGATTAGTTGGTTCATCCGTCGGCTGGATTTGGTCAGTAGATAAACCGGTGATGAACCCGCGATCGCGCTTGCCTCAAGTCAGGTCTTCAAGACGGTTCTCGGGAATCCGCCCATCGGCCGTTTGGGGAAACCTGTTAGATTAACCCTAGGGCGCTGTGCTGTAACGCATGTCACGAAGGGCAGTACGGCCGCCTCACAAACCTTTGTTTTAGAGGAGCTTGAACGCATGACGTGGCGTAGTTCAACAACCACCGTGAGCGATCGCATTTTTGCCTGCCTACCCTACCTTCTACCGTTGATTGAAGGGCTGACGCTAGGGCGCTTCATCTTTGCTCAGTTTCCGGCGCTGCAGGTGGTGCTCATTCCAATTTTTCCGATCCTGCAACTGTATAGCAGCATTCCCTTTGCGGGGCTGATTATCTTCTTTGCTCTACTGCTGTTGGTGGTGCGTAACCCGTCCATTAGCCACTTCATTCGCTTCAACACCATGCAGGCGATCATGATCGATATCATTATCATCGTCAGCAGCTTGATCCTCAGCCTGCTGGGCAATGGACTGAGCACCGGGTTGATTGGCGAAACCGTCAACAATGTGCTGTTCTTGGGCATGATCGCGGCGGTTGGCTATTCGGTGGTGCAGTCGGCCCTAGGTCGCTATGCCGAAATTCCAACGATTTCTGATGCAGTCAATCTACAGGTGCGCTAGCTGCATTGGGTTCAGTCGGGGGCATGGTGTAGCTCATGAGGGCGCGATGGAAAACCACACCCCCGCGAGTCACGGTTTCAGTGCCATCGGTGTGAAACCCAAACTTGGCAAACAGGGGGCGACTTAGTTCGCTGGCTTCGGCGCGCAGGTTAAGGAGCTGGTGCTGTTGAGCCCAGGTGATGGCCGTGGACAGCAGGCGCGATCCAATCCCTTGCCGTCCATAGTCGCCATGGACAAAGAGGGCGCTCACTAAGCCATCGTCCATGAGACCGACAAACCCTAGAATGCGATCGCCCTCCTGAGCGACCCATACCCGGCCGTCTTGCAGCCAATGCTGAAAGCGATCGCTGTCTTGGGGGGTGGCGGCCCAGGCTTGGACTTGCTCGGGACTATAGTACTCAGGAGCCAAGGTTGTCACGGCGTGGACGAAGATCGCTTCGAGGTCAGAGCTGTCGTCGATAGTGGCGGTGCGAATAATCATGGTAGGCGATCGCAATGGCTTACTGCAGGGTGATAAATCGTCGGAGGGCGTCCACCATGGTAGGCGGCCAGCGGCGAGTGGTTTCTACCCATTGAATATCTTTGTAGCGGCGATCAAGACCGATGGCGGCCACCCAGTTGCTCTCGGCTTCGCCTAGCTGTCCCGTGACCCAGAGGGCGGCGGTGAGGGCGGCGCGCATGTCGGCAAAGCGGGGATATTTGCGTACCAGATTGCGCATCTGCCGCAGGGCGTCTTCGGTTTCGCCCACTTGGTACAGAGCAAGGGCGTGATTAGCTTGGGCAAACGCGTATTCAGGGGCGAGGTCGGCAGCCATTTTGTAGTCGGCGATCGCTTCTTGCCAGTTGCCTAGACCCGCTTGGGCATTACCGCGATTGTTGTAAGCGGCGGGATCGTTGGGTTCGAGTTCTAGAACGCGGTTGTAGTCAGCGATCGCCTCTTGGAATTTGCCTAACCCTTCTAGGGCCGTACCGCGATTCAGGTAGGGATCCGGAGCACTGGGGGCCAGGCGGATGGCCTGGTTATAGTCGGCGATCGCCTCTTCGAGTTTATTTTGGCTCACCCGAGCATTGCCACGATTACTCCATAGGGCAGGATTGTCGGGCAGTTGCTCTAGCAGGTCTGTCCAATAGGCTTCGGCGGTGGCAAAGTCGCCAGCATTGGTGGCGGTGAAGGCCTGATCGCGGAGTTGTTCAACAGCGTCTTGGTCGGCGCTGGGTAGCTCTTCGGGGATAGCCTGCCCCCAAGCAGCGCCTGGCATTAGCCACAACAGGCAGGCGAGCAGTAGGGGTAAAACGGTGGGTAGAAATCCCAGATTGGGGCGTTTGATAAGCATCGTTTCTTAAGGTGGAATGAGCAGTTGGGATCGCAGTCAGGCGATCGCTACTATAGATTGTAAGAAGATTGTAAGACCTGTGCTGGTTGGGTCTAGGGTAAACCAGGGCGATCGCTTGAGGAGTTGAGAACCGTTGATCGATTCATCGCAAAACTGGGCAGCATCTGGAGATTCGGCGGATGATCTACGGGATTTGGATGCGGTCATTGACGATGTGCAGTCTCTCCAGCATGATCTCAGCTATCAGCTCGCCCAAGATACGCTACGGCAGCTTGTGCAACAGCTTGACTTGACGCCCCGAGAGCAGGCAGGGTTGAGCCACGAGATTGAACAACTCACGGCCATGCAGACCAAGCTAGAACAGCAGGTGGTGCATATTGCTGTGTTTGGCATGGTGGGGCGGGGGAAGTCGTCGTTGCTGAATGCGCTGCTGGGGCAGGAGGTGTTTGCCACGGGTGCCGTGCATGGGGTGACGAAGATGGTGCAGGGAGCGGCTTGGCAGGTGTCTCAGGAGGCGATCGCCGGCTGTGATCAGGATCTTTTGACGGTTTCATTACCGGGGGTTGGCGGATCCCGGATTGAGCTGCTGGATACGCCGGGTCTGGATGAAGTGGGCGGCGAAGCGCGGGAAGTTTTGGCGCGGCAAATTGCCCAACAGGCGGATCTGATTCTGTTTGTGGTGGCCGGGGATATTACCCAGGTGGAATATCAGGCCCTGTCGCAGTTGCGGGAGGCCAGTAAGCCGATGCTGCTGGTGTTCAACAAGGTAGATCACTACCCACCGGGCGATCGCCAGGCTATTTATGAAACGATTCGCGATCGCCGCGTGCGGGACTTGCTATCGCCCGAAGAAATTGTCATGACGGCGGCGGCTCCAGTGGTGACCCAAGCAACGCGGCGGGCGGATGGCAGTCTGGCCATGCATCAAACCCAGGGCACACCGCAGGTAGATGACCTGAAGCTGAGGATTCTCAACCTGCTACATCGGGAGGGGCGATCGCTGGTAGCGCTGAATACGCTGCTCTATGCCGATACGCTGAATGACCAGCTCGTGCGTCGTAAGCTGGAGATCCGCGATCGCAGTGCGGAGGACATTATCTGGAGTGCGTCGATTGCCAAGGCAATGGCGATCGCCCTCAATCCAGTCACAGCGCTGGATCTCGTGGGGGGAGCAGCGGTGGATTTGACGATGATCGTGGTGCTCTCGAAGCTCTACGGCATTCCCATGACGGAGCATGGAGCTCTGAATCTATTGAAAACCATTGCCCTAGGCATGGGGGGAATTCCCTTGAGTGAGCTCTTGGCCACCTTGGGACTCAGTTCACTGAAGGGGCTGCTTGGCTTGGCCGCTCCAGCCACCGCCGGGCTGTCTCTGGGGGCCTATATTCCCGTGGCGATCGCCCAAGGTAGCGTGGCCGGAGTCGCGTCCTACAGTATTGGCCAAGTGGCGAAGGTGTATTTAGCCAATGGAGCCACTTGGAGCGACACGGCCCCCAAGGCGGTGGTGCAGGATATTTTGGAAACCCTGGATGAAACGTCGATTCTCAACCGAATTAAAACGGAGCTGGCAGCTAAGCTGGGGCAGCCTAGGGCAACGTCTGACAAATGAGATCGGGGCTGCGACCAGCCCGAACGGTATTGGGGTGATCCCGAGGGGTAAGGTTATCTCGTGTAGGGCTAGGCTTCGACCGGCTCAGCCCGAACGATATTGAGTACATGAGGGTGCTGGGGGCGATCGCTGTCTTGGTACCGGTGGCTCTCAAAGTGCCCAAATGGGTGACTCAGACGCGATCGCTCCTATGACTATCTATCCTGTCTAACGGGATCTAGCCATTCAGTACCTTAGCCGCAGCGCTAACTCCCGCGCCGGGGGTAAAGCCTTCAGCATGGAGGGCTTGTAGGGCTGCTTCGATGGCGGCGATCACGGTCAAAATATCGCGATCGCTGACAAAGCCGAGGTGACCAATGCGGAAAATCTTGCCTTTGAGGTGATCCTGACCACCGGCTAGGGCAATGTCAAACTGCTTGCGCACGATCGAGCGAAGCTGTTCGGCATCCACGCCGCTGGGCATGACGGCCGTAACCGCCGGGCTAGCGTGGGAATCTGGAGCAAAGAGAGGCAAATTGAGGGCAGCGATCGCGGCACGGGTGGCGGCACGCTGACGGGCGTGGCGGGCAAAGATGGTCTCCAATCCTTCGGCTTTCATCATCCGCAGGGCGGCTTGCAGGGCCACGATCAGATTGATGGCGGGGGTGAAGGGATTGGTGTTTTTGACCGCTGATTTACGATATTTGCCAAGATCTAAGTAGTAGCGGGGGAGCTTGGCGGTTTCGTAGGCGGCCCAAGCCTTGGGGCTAACAGCAACAAAGCTGAGCCCTGGGGGAATCATGTAGCCTTTTTGGGAACCGGAGCCGACGATGTCTAAACCCCATTCATCGATGGGCAAGGAGCAAGCTCCGAGGCTGGTGACCGCATCAACGATAATCAGCGCTCCATGGGCTTTCACGACTTGGTTAATGGCTTCCAGGTCATTCAGCACGCCGGTGGAGGTTTCGCTGTGGGTGAGAATGACGGCCTTAATGGTTTTCTCGGTATCCGCTTCTAGCAGGGTGCGGAACTGCTCTGCTTCGAGAGGCTTGCCCCATTCGGCCGTCACCCGCTCGACGTTGAGACCATAGGCTTCGCATACTTCAGCCCAGCGATCGCCAAATTTACCGTTGCAGCCCGCCAAGACGCGATCGCCAGGGCTAAGGACGTTAATAATACCGGCTTCCATGGCTCCGGTACCGCTGGCGGTGAGCACCAGCACATCATTTTGGGTTTGGTGCAGCCATTTTAATCCTTCTGTCACCTCCGCCATAATTGCGGAAAAATCACCGCTGCGATGACCAATAGGATGTTTACCTAGGGCTTGCAAAACTTGTTCCGGAACGGGTGTGGGCCCCGGAATCATCAACATCAACTTATCGTCCATCTGTCCATCCTACTTCTAAGCAAACAGTCTATGCCTTCTGCCGTAGCGCTTAACGCTGGGCTGGCGATCGCCCCCTCGGGTGACTGGAAGGCAAGCGTGCATCTATGCGTTCCCTATCCTCTCGTCCCTTGTCCTCGGTTGGCATACTCCAGAATGACATAAGTTAGGAAGTCCATAAAGATTCTTCCCGAAAGAATTTATGCTGCGGCGATCGAGCCAGACCTGGATGGATGGGGTCAGGCACTGCTAACTGAGGTCTGCGTCGCTCTGGTCGGAGGGGGGAATGGAGTTGCTGGATGAGGCTGGGGGGGGTGAGGAACGGGAACCAGGCCGCCGCAGGCGTCGCCGAATTAAGAAATCAGGAACAGCTAGGGTGCCAAAGTGGGAACTGAGGGTGGCGTCTTCCGTATCATCACCATCGCTGGCGGGCAGGGTTTGCATGGCGTCAAGCAAGTCTGCCAAAGCTGGGATGATATCGGGATTGGGCGTGCTATCGGTAAGGGTTTGCTGTAGGGCATCCCGCAGTTGGCGCATCTGACGCTGACTGACGGTGTAGCGATCTTTCCAGTGCTGAACCGCGGCTTCGTATTCGCTGGCCTGTTTAGCCTGTTTCAAAATCTGCTCTTGCATTTCAGCATTTTGGCGATCGCGCTCGGTGAGGCAAGCATGTTGGCGATCGCGTTCACCTTCAAGCTCTTGGCACTGCTGCTGGAGTTTGGCAATTTGGCGAGCTTGCTGCTCCATGTGCTGTTCAAGGCTTTGGCGCTGTAGCTTCGCACGGGCTAGCTTTTGAATCGGCGTTTGCCCATTGTCATCAGCTGAGGCTGGATCTGAAGCACTTAGCCAATGTTCTGCAGCGGCATCAGATCCGGGGGCAGGTTGGGAGGAAGGTGGATCCGTCTCGGTTTGGAGCGATCGCTCTTCTAGACGCAGGTACAGCTCCCGAATGCGCTGATGGCAGGCGCTGATTTCCATCTCCAATTCCACCACGCGGGAATGGGCGGTGAGGGCTTCGGCTTCAAGGTCGAGGATTTGCCGCTGACGAGCTTCGAGGGCGGTTTGCAGATCCTTAATGGTGGTATCGAGGCGCTGGTAGTGGATGCGGGTTTCGTCCCGATCGGTTTCAAGGCGATCGTGGAGACCTTCGAGGACGGTGGAGTGATCATCCGCGAGGGTGTTAATGCGTTCTAAAAGCTGGAGGAAAAATTGATCGCGATCGCCCATGCCGGCCCGATACATCTCGATGGCCTGCTGTTGGCGCTCAAGCTGCATTTTTAATTGGGCGATCGCCTGCCGCTGAATACTGGCATAGGCTTCGGTGGTCGCCAACTGGGTTTCTAAAATGCCCTGGTCTCGCACTTTCAACCGCAGCTCATCGAGATACAGGAGCGCTTGGTCAAGGGCCTGCTCTAGGTGATAGATGCGCGAAAGCTGTTCATCATTGAGGGAACAAACCTGGGCAATTTCATGCACGAGGGTCTGCTGATCCACTCCAGCGCTAGAAAGCTGCAGCAAGGCTTGGCTAGCCACACGGCTCCACTGATAGCGCGACTGGTCATCCACAGACCAAAAACCATGAGGGCGAGATACCTCTGGTTGCGACACTCAGAACCTCCGAAACGTTGCTAATACTAGTTAGGGCTTGGCGGGACAAGGTCTGGACTTTTCAGCTAAATCCAGCTAGCTCTGAGATCCATGACCGGCAATGGTTATGAGCCTACAAGCACCCTGCGCCTTCATGGTCAGAACCGATACGACTACCCCTAGGAGACATGACCATGCCGTAAGCTTACTATACTCTCTCCCTAGAGCCACAGGCATTTGTTCTCTAAACTACATTTCCCTCCGCTGCAAGGGCATTGTGGTAACGATCGGCTGGGGGATCGGGAAAAAACCCTTGGTTGATGACAAACCTTGAAGCCTATTACCCTAAACCCCTCTCCCAGGTCATTAGAGAGGCTTTGAAAGTACCTGTACCTTAATTGCTCCCGTTCTCTTTCTGGTGAGAATGAGGGGAAACGATGAGTCAGACAACCAGGGGAGAATCTTGATTACCGAGAACCTGGTTTAGAGTAGTTTGATTTTGGGGACGCATGTTTTTTCCGAGGAGGGCGCTGGTAGCGTGATTCTTTATTACTACGGCGACGCTCCCTGCGCCACTGGGAGAGGCGTTGCTGGGCTCGGGCAAGGGGGGAAAGGTAATCACCATCAGGAGGTGAGCCTTGGGTATCTTTGGTCTGCCACCAAGCACCAGCCATCCCTCCGGCTGCTCCACCAACCGCCCCCAAGAGCAGTGCTAAAACTGGATCGTAGCCTACTATCCAAAATCCCAGAATGAATACAATCGCAAATTTAATGCCTGTATTAACAGCGGTTCTGGTCATGCTGTTGCTAGTGATCGGTTGCCTTCAGTGTAGCAAGGGTTTCTTGAAGCAGGTCGGTGGTTGTCTGAGCCGCATTGAGGGAGATCACATAGGGCTGTTCGTCGTTGCTGAAGGGCTGAAAGGTTTGCTGGCGCAAGATATCTACGTTGGCATCGGCAATGTCACCGGTGCGGGCTTGGAGGCGGGCTGCCAGCAGGTCAAGGGGGGCGTTGCAGTGGACAATATGCAGAGGCAGGTGGGCGGTTTGAGCCTGGGCGATCGCTGCCTGTCGGTAGTCTTGGCGATCGTATTTGGCGTCTAGGATCACGGTGTAGCCATCTTGGGCTAGTTTGATGCCAAGGTCTAGGAGGCGATCGTAGGTTTGGGCGGTCATGGCTGGGCTGTAGAGGTCGTCGCCTCCGCGTTCGTAGAGGGGCACGCCGCCGAGATGTTTGCGCACGGCATCGGAACGAATGTGGATACCCTCTAGTGCAGTAGCGATCGCTCGCCCGAGGGTAGTTTTTCCCGATCCCGATAGCCCAGACATGAGGATCAACTGGCCTGGGCGGGGCTGGCTGAGCTGCCAGGCTAAGCGATAGTAGAGCGCGGCTGTCTCAGAAATAGATTGCTTATCTTCGGATGGAATACCCGGATCGTTGAGCAGGAAGGAGGTCACTTTGGCGCGGACGTAGGACTGGCGGCTGACGTAGAGGGGAAGAATGTGCAGACCGTCCCAATCGCCGGAGGCTTCTGCGTAGGCATTTAAGAAACAGGTGCTGAGGTCGGGACGCTCTCGGGCTAGCAAGTCCATAACAATGTAGGCAATGTCGAACATGACATCGACAAAGCGAAAGGGTTCGTTGAATTCAATGCAGTCAAACAGCCAGAGCCGTCCTTGCCAATCGCAAATATTGCGCAGGTGCAGGTCGCCGTGGCATTCTCGGATGCGATCGCTCTCCATCCGGTCTTGGAACAGGTCTTGCCGTTCAGCAAAGAAGCGATCGGTGTAGTGGCGGGTTTCGTCAAACTGCTGCTGGGTTTGGGGGCCGCCGATGTACTGTTCGGTTTGGTCGTAGTTTTCGTCGATGGATTGGCGGACGCTGGCAATCTCCCCAAAGCTGCGAATGTAGTCGCTGGTGACGGTGGTTTGGTGGAAGGCAGCGATCGCTTGGGCCAGTGCTTGCAGACGGCTCTCGGTGAGTTCGCCGCGATCAAAGCAGGCGGTGAGCAGGGCGTCTTGAGGAAACTGCCGCATTTGTACGGCATAGTCGATGATGGACTCGGTGGGCGGGTTGGGCTGGCTAGCAAGCTGGAAGCGATCGCCCGCTTGGACAATCGGCAGCACCGCTAGGTAAAGCTCAGCGGCGGTGCGTTGATTCAACCGCAGCTCTTCTTGGCAAAAGTGACGACGCTTGTCCAGGGTGGCATAGTTGAGAAACCCAAAGTCCACCGGCTTTTTCACCTTGTAGGCATAGTCTCCAGTCAGCAGCACGTAGGACACGTGGGTCTGGATGAGCTGGATGGGTTCCTGCACGGGATGGGGGTAAAATCCGGGCTGGAGCATCTGTTGAATGAAGACTGGCAGCGTCGTCTCGGTCATGGGTTACAGGCCACGAAGTTAGCGAGACGATTGTAGCGAATTATCGGTTACCCAAGGCCAGCACAAGGCTAATAGCAGCGATCGCCCCCAGCAAAACCCAACCACCCCGTTGACCGATCCAACCCCGGAAGCGATTGCCCCAGCTAGGTCGGTAGGCGATCGCCTCTGGGCTCTGCTCTGTGGAGGTATAGAGGGTGCAGCTTTCAGCATAGGGGCGCTGGGGGAAGGTGCAGGTATCGTCGGCGTGGTAAAGGCAGGTGGCGCAAAGAGAGCCGCTGGGGGATTGGTACAGCGGAATACCAGGATGACCAAAAGCCTTAAGGGGAGCACGGCAGAAGGGGCAGGCGATCGCTTCCTCTGGAACGGACTGGTGACAGTGGGGACAGTCTGGCATGGGCTGGGTTGGTATCAGCAGAACTGTCTTTATCCTAGCGGTTACCCAGAGATAGACACGCTCCCAGAGATCCATTAGTCCCAGAGATCCATTGGAATCCATTGGAGGTGTATAGCCCAGGGATGACCTTCAGGAATTGCTCTCCCAGGAATTGCTCTCCTAGGGATCGATGCAGGGATGGATGAGGGGATGGATGATCGGGTGGGGCCTACTCTTGGGCAGGCGGCACGGCTACGGGAGCAGGGCGATCATGCCTGAGAGATTTGCTCAGAAGATATTTGACAGCGAAGACCATGCCCACTCCCGATAGCCAATAGGGACTGAACACCAGCAGCCAGATGATCAGCTGAACGAGGTCTACGGTCAGTTTACCTACCGCAACTTTGGCCTGCTGCCAGGTACGGCTGATTTGTGTGCCTGCGGATGGATCTCCCGAGGCGATCGCTCCTTCAGTTTGCAGGGTGAGGCGAATGGTGGAATAGCTGACCTGGTTGCGCAGGGCGCTGAGCTGGGCGTCAATTTGTTCGATGGAGGCGCGAATGGTATCCAGTTCCCGAGCCACGGTGAGCACGTCGTTCATATCACCCGATCGCTCCATGATGTCGAGGACAAGCTCCTCGGACTTCCGCAGGTTCCGCAAGCGAGCGTCATAGTCTACCAGTTGCGCCGATACGTCTTGGGCGGACAGGCTTTGCTGCTGAATGTCACCTAGTTCAGACAGAGAGGCGATCGCCCCATCCAGTTGGGCTTGGGGCACCCGTAGTTCTAGGGAGGCAGAGCGGGGCTGTTGCTCATCCCGAGGGCGTGTGGTGTTCAGGGAGAGGAGGTCACCTTGGTATTGGCGGGCGATGGCGTTGACGGCAGCTAGACTATCGTCGATGGACTCGACTTGGATAGTGAGTTCAGCTTGTTTAATCAGTTGGGGCTGCGATCGCGGCACGGTGGTAGCGGCGGCGAGGGACGGGGCACCGGCTTGGTTCTCTGCGCCGGGGGCGATCGCCTCGGGGCTGCTGGGGGCTACCATATCTCCACTAACGGGCGCTGCAGACTCCGCCATCTGGCTCTCGTTGGAAGGAGCTGCCGCACAACTGACCATGAGTGTGCCGCTAGCTAGTATGAGACCTAGGAGCGATCGCCCTTGCCGCTGAATTGAACTAACCATGACTCTCATCCTTTGCTTGTAAACCATCGGTGTTAATGGCTACAGCTATTCTGGCTGGTTTACCGAAGAGATAGGGTTAGGTTACAAAAATGGAAACCTAGGCAAAAGACTGGGCTGATTAGCTGATCCATTCTTTCCCATCATTCCACAAGGTGAGAGCAAGAAAGTGCAGACCTTTCAAAGCCCCTCTACCGACCTGGCAGAGGGGTTTGGGGTGAGGGTCTTCAAGGTTTGTCCATCAATCGGAGGGGATGTCTAGCTGTGATCTGTTCGACTTCGCCCAGTCTACGAGGTATGACGGCTAGGGATGCAGTTGTCTGAGGATCACCTGCAGGCGATCGTAGTCGTCTTTCAGCAAGATGCTCAGGGTGCGGCCAACCTGCACCAGCCAGTCGCGATCGGCTTGACGGACGCTATAAATCTGCCGGATGGAGGCGGCAATCAGGGCATCGACCGGGGTATTACCGAGGTCGAGGAGCGATCGCAGAAAGTCGAGGCGATCGGTGAAGCTGATGATCTCCTCGGGTTGGCAGTAGTACACCGCTTGGTGAACTTGCGGCGGGCGCGGCGGTAGATATTGGTAGGTGACGGTGGCGGGGCGCTTGCCGTTGGTGGTTTGGGGCGGTTGGAAGCCGACTAACGCGGCATTAAACTCGGTTTTGAGCATGGCAAAAATCTGGGGCTGCTGCTCTCGTAGCTCTTGCAGCGATAGCCCCAAGGCCCGAGCCCGATGGACAGAGTCGATGGGGCTGGTGGTGGCATGGTAGACCACGGCGTAGATTTGGTTGCCGGATTCTTCGTCCATGGCTTTCACCCAACTGCCGAAAGGTGGCATGGCGGGGAAGCTGAGGTCATCCGGATCAAGGCACTGGGCCAAAAATTGCGTGGTTGACGTTTCGACCACTTCTGCAAAGTGACCCGGTGTGCGGCGCTGGGTGGCAAATTGGGGGAGAGGCAGTCGCATGATGGGGAATGTTGAGGGGCGATCGCCTCCTCTTGCCTCTTACCTTGGGCCATAGGGGCGATCGCTCAGACCACCCCAATCATACTGAATGGCTAGATATTTGGCGATGTTTGCCGATTCCCCTCAATTCACCTAGCTCTGTCTATTTCTTGCGTCCGGCAGTTGCATCCACAGCTTCAAGTTCAGATAGGGTAAACGTTACGAGCTTATCCCAGTTGCCACCTTCAAAGAGTACAGCGGCTTTGCCATCGCTGATGCGCTGCACTAAGCCTTGAAATCCATAGTAGGTATCATCAAGATTGGTGACCCGAACGACTGATCCAGGAAAAATCATGGTGTGTCTAAACCTTTGCAATAGCTTTTCTATAGTTCAATGTAGACGATTCTAGGACGAGAGCGATCGCCAGAAAGTATTGGATCGCTCCTAGGGGGATGCGTAAGTGATCTCCAGTCAAGGAAGCTACGTTGGCGGGTTTCGGCGACGCTCAACCATCTTCTCATTAGGATTTGAGCTGTGAGCGATCGCTAGGATTCGCAGATCCATCCTAGGGTAACAGTCAAAATCGTAGACGCTGACTGCGATGGTTAGCAATGGATTCCACGATGCCTAGGGCTATAAAGTTTGTTAGCAGAGCCGATCGCCCATAGCTAACCCACGGGAGCGGAATGCCGGTGACAGGCGCTAGACCAATGGTCATGCCCACGTTGACGAGCACCTGAAAAATGAGCATGGATAAGACGCCAATGGCAATCAAGGAGCCGAAGTTATCCTTGGCATTTTGAGCAATAATCACCAACCGTAGGCAAATCAGCCAGAAGGCAACCAGCATGACCATGCAGCCAATAAAGCCGAGTTCTTCACCGACGGCGGAGAAAATGAAGTCGGTGTGTTGTTCTGGAATGAAGCTGAGCTGAGTTTGAGTGCCTTGATTGAGACCACGTCCCCATAGCTGCCCAGAGCCAATGGCAATACGGGACTGAATCAGGTGATAGCCACCGCCTAAGGGGTCTTTATCGGGATCCAGAAACAGGATGAGCCGATCTTTTTGATAATCTTTCAACAATCCCCAGAGCACCTGCCCCAAACCGCCGGAAACGAGGTTGACGACGGTGGCCCCCAGCGCCCCAAAGAAAGCCCAAGGCAAGGTACGCCAGCCAATGACACCCATGGCCACAACCCAGATGACCCAGACTGGAAAGGATATGTTGAACAGAATGGCGGCAGCTAAGGGAGAAACGAGCAGCACCAGCCAGCCTGGATTGGCGTTGCCCCAGTAGAGCATGCCCAGGGTGATCGCTCCAAATACAAGGGACGTCCCGAGGTCGGGCTGGATGAACACAATGCCCCAAGGAACAGCGATCACGGCCAGAGCTTTGATCATCATGGGCAGCGTGGAGGCGGTACGTTCATGCAGAACGCCTGCCAAGGTGATGATGGCTCCGATTTTGGCAAATTCGGAGGGTTGGATGTTGAAACCACCGATGGTAATCCAGCGCTGCGCCCCTAGGGCCTCGGTACCCACGAACATCACGGCTAACAAGGAAATATTGGTGACGAGGTAGATCAGCCAGTACCACTGGATGAGATTGTCATAGCGCCAGCGGGCCAGGATCATGACGATCAGTAACCCAATTCCACCAATCACCCAATGTTGCCACCAGTCGGTTAAGCCTTCGCTCAACTCGGTGCTGCGGATGATGATCCCAGCAAAAAGGGTCATGCTAGTCACAATCAGCAGCAACAGCCAGTCCATGTCCTGCCAAGGCTGGACGATGCCTCGTAGACTGAAGCGCTTGGAGATGGGTTTATACGTCATAAGTTGAGAGCGTGGAAGGAGCAGGGCGGCGATCGCGTTGTCGATCACTCAGAATAGTCTTCACGGGCCAGGCTAGGCACTCAGGGCAGCTACAGAAACTCGGGCGGCAACCTGCTGAGTGATGGCGGTCAAGGCCTTGGCGGAAGCGGACTCAGGAGCTGCGAGCACAATGGGAATGCCGCGATCGCCCCCTTCTCGAACAGCGGGTTCAAGGGGCACGCAACCTAGGAGGGGCACTCCTAGCTCTTGGGCCGTTTTTTCGCCGCCACCGGAGCCAAAGATGTCGTATTGGCGATCGGGTAGGTCGGGGGGAATGAAATAGCTCATGTTTTCCACGATGCCAATCACCGGCACGTTGAGCTGTTGGAACATTTTCAGACCGCGCCGGGCATCGCTGAGGGCCACGGATTGGGGGGTGGTGACAATGACGACACCGGCCATGGGAACGGCTTGGGCCAGGGTAAGCTGGGCATCACCGGTGCCAGGGGGTAGATCAACAATGAGGTAGTCCAACTCGCCCCACTGCACTTGGTAGAGAAATTGACGGATGATGCCGTTGAGCATGGGGCCGCGCCACACCACGGGCTGATCGCGATCGATCAGGAAACCCATGGAGGCGACTTTGATGCCGTGGTTGAACGCAGGCGCGAGGACGTCACCCTGGGGGCTGGCCTGCACCATCACCTTAGCGTCAGATAGACCCAGCATGATCGGGGCATTGGGGCCATAGATATCAGCATCTAGGAGACCGACCGTAGCTCCGGCAGCGGATAGGGCAGCGGCGATGTTGACAGCGACGGTACTTTTCCCGACGCCACCTTTGCCACTGGAGACGGCGATGATGTTGCGAACGCCGTCGATGCCTTGGCGATCGGGGAGGGATTTTTGTTGGGGGGTTTCGGCGGTGACGTCTACGTCGATGGTCTCCACACCGGGCAGGGTTTTAATCGCAGCTTTGCATTCGTCTACGATAAATTCTCGGAGGGGGCAGGCGGGGGTGGTGAGCACCAAGGTAAATTTCACCTGTCCTTGGTCGATGGCAACATTGCGGATCATGTTGAGTTCGACCAGGCTCTTTTGTAGTTCGGGGTCTTGTACGGGGCGCAAAACCTCTAAAACAGACTGAGCATCAAGCGTTTCAGGCATTGTGTTCTCCAAGCTCGGCGGGCGATCGCCCATAGCTAGCAATCACCCCATGATACGGTTCTTAATGATCAATCTTAACGCTAGGGGCGATCGCTCTCTCAAGGGACTGTCGATAGTTAGCATATGGCTTCGGCTTATGGCGGATCTTGGCGTAGCCAGATCCGGTTACTGTACCCTGATGGAGCGATCGGATGAGCGATTCGATCAGGGTGCTTAGCCTTGACTCCGGCGCTGGGTGAGGATGAGTTCAGCGATCGCTAGGTCAACCGGGGTCGTGACCTTGAGGTTGGTGTCTTCGCCCATGACCACCTGCACCGATCGCCCGCATTGCTCAAAAAGAGCCGCATCATCGGTGACCTCCCAGCCGTTGCGCTGACCCTCAGCATGGCAAGCTTTCAGGTCATCCACGTGGAAACCTTGGGGCGTTTGGGCAGCCCAGAGCTGGCGGCGATCGGGTGTGTCGAGGATGAGCTGAGAGCCGGGGTCAACCACCTTGATCGTATCCTTGACCGGGATGGCAGCAATTAGCCCGGCATGGACTTGCAGGGCCTCTGCACAGCGATCAAACAGGTCAGGGGTGGCCAGGCAGCGGGCCCCATCGTGGATGAGAACGCGGTCGGCGATCGCCGGCAAGGCTTTGAGGCCGTTGTAGACCGACTCTTGGCGCGTGCTGCCGCCGGGGATGAAGTGGACGAGTTTAATGATGTCGAGCCGGGTGGCGATCGCCTTAAACTCTGGCCAATCATGGGGTTGACCAATAATGCCAATCCAGTGAATCGAGCGAGCGGCAACAGCGGCCTTCAGAGTCCAGGCAAAAATCGGGTCTCCCAAGAGCGGTAGGAGTAATTTGTTGCGATCGCTGCCCATGCGCCGCCCTGATCCGGCGGCCGGAATGAGTAAATACACGGCTTGTGTTCAGTCCTCCCATGACGACGAGACGTATAACGTGAAGCTGCAAAATCCGTTGCAAAATTCCTACAAGCCAGCCCCCTCTAAAGAAGTTTTCTAAGGATGGAGCAGGATTGAGCAATATTCCCCCCTATCTTCCCCTAAAATAATGAGCGGAATAAGCGTCATGAAACATTCTTATGCGAGTAGTAGCTCTTGTCCCTGGCGGGATTGGCGATCAGATTTTGTTTTTCCCGACCTTGGACAGCCTCAAGCGAACCTACCCCCATGCCGTGATTGACGTGGTGGTTGAACCCCGCGCCAAGGCAGCATACCGGGTTTGCAAGTCTGTGAACGATGTATTGCTGTTTGACTTCAAAGATCGAAACAGTCCGGCTGACTGGGCAAATTTGCTCGGTGTGATTCGCGATCGCTACTACGATGTTGCTATTTCCTTAGGGCAACGCTGGGGAGTTGGTTTTCTCCTATGGCTGACGGGGGTGCCCAGACGCCTCAGTTATGAAAGTACGGCCTCTTGGCTGCTGACCGATCCGGTGCCGCTCAACCAAGAGCAGTATGCGGCGCATATGTACCACGATCTGCTCCAAGGCTTGGGGATCGACCAGCCCTGCCCTCCTCTATCGATTCAATTGCCGAAGGCGGATATTGAATGGGCAGAAGCGGAGCAAAAACGCCTAGGTCTTGGTTCTGGCTATGTGATGATCCACGGTGGATCGAGCAAGCTGGCGCTGACGAAGGGCATCGACAAGATCTATCCGGTGGCAAGCTGGCAGCAGGTGATCCAAGATGTGAGGAAACGGCAGCCCGATCTACCAATCGTGATTGTGCGCGGCCCAGAAGATCAGGACTGGGTAGATGCTTTGCTCAGTGGCTTCCCAGACCTGAAGGTGACGGCTCCAGCAGACATTGGCAAACTAGCGGCGATGATTGCCGGAGCTAACCTGATGCTCTGCACGGATAGTGGGCCCATGCACTTGGCGATCGCTCTCCAGGTTTATACGCTGGCATTATTCGGTCCAACGGATCCAGCCAAGCTGATGCCCAAGAGTGATAAGTTCAAAAGCATCAAGTCGCCGACGGGTAAAATGTCTGACATTACTCCGGAGGCGGTGCTCAAGCTACTCTGGGGCGAGTAGGAGCTAGCGTAGTTCAACGTAGTGAGTGGATCGGTGCCTTGAAGTCCAATGTGTCGTCGTTGCGTCCGGCGGTGTTTTTAGATCGCGATGGCGTTCTCAACATCGAAGCGGGCTACATTCATCTCCTCGAAGATTTGAACCTTGTACCAGGGGCGGCCCAAGCGGTGCGACGGTTGAATGATCGAGGTCTTTTTTGCTGTCTCGTGTCCAATCAGTCTGGCCCCTCCCGGGACTATTATCCGCGCAGTCATGTAGAGGCGTTGCACGATCGCCTCTGTCGGCTGTTGTGGGATGAGGCGGGGGCGAAGCTGGATGCGCTTTACTATTGCCCTGACCTCAGTCCGCCCGAGGGGGGGCTCGTGGAGGAATTTACGCGTTGGACAACGTGGCGCAAGCCCAATACGGGAATGCTGGTGGCGGCGGCCTGGGAGCATGGGCTGGATATTCGCCGCAGTTTTATGGTGGGAGACAAGGCGACGGATATAGATCTGGCGCACAATGCTGGATGTACGGGCATTTTGGTGCAAACAGGCTATGGCGATCGCGTTCTCCGAGGCGAGTATCAACACGAGACGCAGCCGGATTACATTGCCGATGATCTCCCGATGGCGGCCGACTGGATTTTGCAGCAGGGGGGCGATCGCTGACGATCTATGCCAGACTGTCGTTCTGGGCGTGCCTGCTAACTCAGCCCTATTTTTATGAAAAATGTTGGAGATAGTAGTTACAAGGCTTCATGAACTGGACAGAGCTAA
>DATNRH010000784.1 GCA_036703605.1 Candidatus Obscuribacterales bacterium
CCATCACTTTCATCGCAATCCCCAGCAGCAGTCTCAGTTTTGCTACTACAGCCATCTGCTGCACTGTGGCGGTACCTTTGCCGCAGAACTCACCCAGCAGGTGCTGACAGACTTGGTGGACAGTGGTTTATTTCTCGGTCGCGATCAGCGGGCTCTAGAAATTCTTTGCCGAGAGCTATCCTGGAAAACGACCATGGGAGCCATGCGGTAGCGCCGGTAGACAGATCGAGCCCACACCGGTTCCAGGGCCGTGCTTCACCCATGAAAATCGAGAACTCCCCACGTATCTCCCCACGTATCATCGTGGATGGGCGTGGAGAGCGTGTAACGTTTGAATTCTAAGTAACTTGAGGATTATTGTATGACTCGCGCCATTATGGAAACGGCTAAGGGCACCATTACGATTGAGTTTTTTGATGCAGATGCTCCCAATACCGTGGCGAATTTCGTCAAGCTGTCGGAGGATGGATTCTACGACGGTCTGTCCTTCCACCGCGTCATTCCTGATTTTATGATTCAGGGCGGTTGCCCCAAGGGCACAGGTACCGGTGGCCCAGGCTACGAAATTAAGTGCGAAATTAACTCCAACAAGCATATGGCGGGTTCCCTGTCCATGGCGCACCGTGGGCGCGATACGGGCGGCAGCCAGTTCTTTATTTGCCATTCTCCCCAGCCTCACTTGGATGGTGTGCATACTGTGTTTGGCCAAACCCAGGATATGGATGTGGTCAACGCCATTCGCCAAGGTGATAAAATTCTGTCCGTCAAAATTGAAAAGTAGGGCCACATATCCTCAATTCACAGTATTCTCAATGGACAGGATGGTGATGGGCATCGAGTAGATGGTGGGCGATCGCATCAGCCGAATCCATGGACTACCCGGCTCGGTCCAGGTGTGGCCCATCCTGTCCTAAACGACGACTGATGGAAACGTGGGCTTGCATCAAGGGGAAGGAGAACCTATGGCAGCATGGCAGGTGATTTCAGGGGGAGTCACGGCTCCGAAGGGGTATCGTGCATCAGGGATTGTTGCTGGTATGAAGCCTTCTGGATTACCCGATCTGGCGCTGATTGTGTCTGATGTGGAGGCGATCGCTGCCGGAGTGTTTACTACAAGCTGCGTGCGGGCAGCCTGTGTAGACTATTGTCGTCAACTCCTAGAGGCCAAGCCAGCAGCGCGGGCAATTTTGTGCAACTCGGGGCAGGCCAATGCTGGCACCGGTAGCCAGGGCTGGGACGATGCGATCGCCAGTGCCCAAGCGGTGGCCCAAGTGTTGGGCTGTGAGGCTGATGCGGTACTGCTGGCCTCCACGGGGGTCATTGGGCAGCGCATCAAGATGGAGCAGTTGCAGGCTGGCGTGCCGAAGGTAGCCGCGCAGCTTTCTGAAACCGGTTCCGACCAAGCTGCCTTGGCGATTATGACCACCGATCTGGTGCCCAAGGTTTGCGCGTTAGAAACCCAGGTGGGCGATCGCCCCGTGCGTATGGGCGGCATTGCCAAAGGATCGGGCATGATCCACCCCAACATGGCTACCATGCTCAGTTTTATCACCTGTGATGCCACGGTCTCTCCCCACATTTGGCAAGAGATGCTGGGGCGGGCGGTGGATAAAAGCTTTAACCAAATTACGGTGGATGGCGATACGAGCACCAACGATTGTGTGATAGCCCTGGCCAATGGTCAATCGCGTACGCCCGCGATCACCACCCTGAATGCAGAGGCAGAAACCCTAGAAGCCATGCTGACGGAAGTTTGTATGACCCTGGCGAAGGCGATCGTGCGGGATGGCGAGGGGGCAACCTGCCTCGTGGAAGTGACGGTGAGCGGGGCGAGCAGTGATGAAGCGGCGCGCAAAATTGCCCGCACCATTGCCGGTTCCTCCCTAGTGAAATCAGCCATTTTTGGTCGAGATCCCAACTGGGGACGAATTGCAGCGGCAGCTGGCCGTGCAGGCGTGTCCTTCAACCAAGATGATCTGCGCATTAGCCTCGGCGACACCCTATTGCTAGACTATGGGCAACCGCTACCCTTCGACCGGGCTGCCGCCAGTGCCTACTTGACGGCGGCGGCGGAAAGTGCCGACCCTGATGCCAATACCGTCCATATCAACGTAGGAGTAGGAACCGGTGCAGGACATGGGGTGGCTTGGGGATGTGACCTCAGCTACGACTATGTCAAGATTAATGCTGAATACACCACCTAACCTGAATTGATGTGTGCTTTTCTGCCCAGATGTCCACCAGTGTAGCCGTCTGGTGGTAGAACTGTATAAGCCTTTTACCCAACTACCCGGCCATCATGGATCTGCAAGCGATCGCCAGTGGGCAAGTCACCTACACCGTCACTCAACTGCGGAGCAACACGGCTCTGGTGCGCTCCCTTCAGAGCGCGTTGAACTTAATGGGCTTCCCAGTCGGCCCATCCGATGGACTATGGGGCTCTCGTACCGAAGCAGCCTATCGGGAGTTTACCGACTACTTTGGGTTTCGCCCCAATGAGTTATCGCCTCGGGTCGCTCGGTTTATCATCAATTCAACCGGGATGCAGCCCGCTCCACCACCTGCTCCGCCCGCGCCGCCACCGCCGGCCCCGCCGCCACCCGCGCCGCCACCGCCGGCCCCACCGACGGGAAATCATTTCACTGAAGCCCTACAGTTTTCCCTGCGCTGGGAAGGTGGCTTTGTGGATCACCCGGCGGATATTGGTGGTGCGACCAATAAAGGGGTGACGACGGGAACCTACAACGAGTATCGTCGTCGTAAGGGGTTGCCAACCCAGAGTGTGCGGTTGATCACTCAGACAGAAGTGGAAGATATTTATCGCAGCATGTATTGGACGCCCTCCAACAGTCAGTTGATGGTGCGCCCTTTAGCCATTGTGCATTTTGACACGGCAGTTAACTTTGGGGTGGGTGGGGCTACGCTCTTCCTGCAGGAAACCCTAGGCGTGCCTGCAGATGGCGGCTTTGGCCCCATCACCCGCGGTGCCCTCGATCGCTCGAATACGGCGGCTACTGCTCGGCGCTATGTGCAAAACCGCATTGATTATCGCTACCTACGGGTACGGCAAAATCCCAGCCAAAGTGTGTTCCTTAATGGTTGGCTGAATCGCGACAATGACTTGATGAATTACATCTCTAGGATGTAGGAGCCCTGTAGGGCTGTGGCAGGAGGATAAAAGGATAGATTAAAGGGCTGCGCTGACCCTAAGGTAAACAACAGGTTGCCCTTAGGGTTACGTCAGTTTGTCCAGCATTGCTGGGAGCGATCGCCCCCGCTAGCGTTTCGCCTAAGACAACGAAGGTTCGATCGCCAGTTCCTGACAAGCTGCTACCCCAAGACTCGGCGTAGCACGGTAGGCGTCGGTGGGGCTGTAGAGTTTGAGGGTGCGATCGCTGCCGATGAAATAGAGATAATCCACATTGGGTGAGTATTTGAGGCCAACCCGTAAATTAGAGTAATCATCTTCACAGATTTCAAACCCAAATCTGACGATAATTTGGGCAACGAGGCATTCTGGCGTATCGGTATGTTCGCCAGACGTATCTCGCTCCTGCCAGAATTTTTCTAGAAACGATCCGAGGGTTCTAACGACTTTGGCGGGTTTTCCATTCCGGCTGGCATAGATGACAGCGGGGTTTCCTTCAACAATAATGTGGCAAGAGGTTTCGGTCATTGCATCTTACACTCAGCAGCAAAACGTCTGGTTAGCTACATTATTTAGTATGAAGGTAGATGGCCTCAATGGCGGCGGTATTTTGCTAACGGAGGCAGCTTCGTGACCGCCTAAGCTGGGGTAATCGGTTTTCGTATCAATCCATCATGATGTGGTGAGGGGGTAACGCGCGTGAATGCATCAGAACAAGCAACAAACGTGACGGTTGCCAGTAAAATTGCAGCCGTCGTGAACTTGTTCAAATCGGAATTTCCTGATATTCGAGCCGATCTCAAGCCTTGGATGAATGATGAGGAAACTCGGGAGTTGGTGGATCCGGAGTCTATTGACCTAGGGTTTCACTTTCCAGGGGTGAGCCGGTCTGCCCAAAGCCGCAGTTTATTGGTGCAAATTCGCCTCGGGCAGGGCTCGCTCTCCACAACGCCTCGGGTGATTGGGGTGGATGTGGTGGGGTTTGATCATCGCGGTAAGCAGTGGCAGCTTTCGACGATCGACCACTGGCAGTTTGTCGGCAATACCACCCCTGCCCCGGCGGTGGCGGAGAAACTCAAGCGGTTTTGCTGTCAGGTGTTTGATGTCTTCAACGGATCGCAGATGGCATCCTAGCGGGTGAGGATTCGAGGCGTGACGATCGCTACGCTAGCGCAGGATATCGCCTGCAGCTAAGACTGCTCCGCCGATAATAAACAGACAGGCGATCGCTATACTCCAACTGGGTAGGGCAAAGCCGCAGGCTATGAGCAAGAGTGTAGACAGCAGGGGCGCTAGGTAGGAAAGGGCACCCAGAACCTTGATGTTGCCATGTTTGACGCCGTAGTCCCAGGTGAAAAAGGCGAGACCTACGGGCCCAAGTCCGAGTCCGAAGACCGCCAGCCACTGACTGCCTACGGGCCAGACCGTGGCTTCAAACAGACCATGGCAGATCCAGGCGAGCAGGGCCGTGACGCCGCAAAATCCACCAACGGCATCAGTGGGAATGCTGCCAAACCGCCGAGATAGAACGGAATAGCTAGCCCAAATCAGGGCAGAGGCGATCGCTGCCAGATAGCCCAGGCTGTATTGTGGGTCGATGCGCAAAGCTTGACCATTGCTGATTAGTAAACCAGCTCCCAGGAAGCCGGCGATCGCTCCCACGCCATGGAACCAGCGCAGTGACTCGTTGGGCAGTAGGGCAGACAACAGCACAATCAACAGGGGCCAGAGGTAGGCAATCAGGCTAGCTTCTACGGCCGGTGCGTTGCTGAGGGCGATGAAATAGAACAAGTGGAAGCCAAAGAGGCCTGAAACGCCTACGCCCCACACCGGCAAGGGTAGTCGCAATTGCCGCCAAATCGTGCTGCCCTGCCGCCACCACATGATCAGACCAATCCCAAAGGCAACAGTAAAGGCCATGGCCGTCAGTTGGAACGGGGGCACGGTGCCGCTCAGTTTGGTCAATAATGCCAAGGTAGCCCACATCATGATAGCGGTGAAGCCAATGCCCGTGGCCCGTAGTGTTTGAGATCTTAGATGTGCTGTCATCGTTCAGAACTAGGGGAGAGATAGGGGGAGGTTGGTAAGCCAGGAAGCGATCGCGTCCCATGCGCTACAGTGGGAAAGAATTGCTGAACGTGGTACGCAGTGTAGCACTGCCCTTGCCAGCCCCGCTTCACCCACCTGAAATCTACATGACTAGCGCATTTTCCTCCCTTCGCGATTCCAGTCGCCGCCCGATGACCGATTGGCGGCTCTTTTTGCGGCTGTTGCCCTATGCCCACCAAAACCGGCGGGTGTTGATTATCTCGATGGTGCTCTTGGTGCCCTTGGCGATCGCTGAATCGGTGCAGCCGGTGTTGATCGGTCAATCCATTTCCCTCCTGCGCAATGAGCCGACCATGGGCTTTTTGGCGGAACGCACCCTATCCCAAGGGTTGAATCTGCTGGTGACGTTGTTGGTGGCCACGATCGCCCTGCGGTTGCTTTTGGTGGGACTTCAAGGCTACTTGGTGCAGGAGGTGGGGCAGCGGATTACGGCCAGCATTCGCGATGATCTGTTCCGCCATGTCACCTCCTTAGCGGTACGCTTTTTCGATCGCACGCCGGTAGGCCGTTTGATTACGCGTCTCACCAGTGATGTGGATGCCTTAGGGGATGTGTTTGCCACGGGGGCGATCGGCATTGTTAGTGATCTAGCATCCATGCTGGTGGTGATTATCATCATGTTTTCCCTGCAGTGGAAACTAGCGCTGATGCTGGTGTTGATGCTGATACCCGTAACGGCGATCACCATTGTCTTCCAGCAAAAGTTTCGTGTAGCCAACTACCGGGCAAGGGAAGAACTATCGTCCTTGAATTCGGCGCTCCAGGAAAATATTCTGGGGATTAATGTGGTTCAGCTCTTTCGCCGAGAAGCCTTTAATAGCCAACTGTTTCGTACCATCAACCAGCGCTATGTCCAAGAAGTAGACAAAACCATCCTCTACGATGCCGCGATTTCCTCCACGCTGGAATGGATTGCCCTGGTGGCGATCGCTGCTGTGCTGTGGCTCGGTGGTTTGCTGGTGATGGAAAACCAGGTCAACTTTGGACTGTTGGCATCGTTTATCTTGTTTGCCCAGCGGTTGTTTAATCCCCTGCGCCAGTTTGCTGAAAAATTTACCGCGATCCAAGCGGGTCTGACAGCGATGGAGCGTTTTCACAACCTGATGAGCGAGCCGATCGAAATCCAGGATCCGGAGCATCTCACCTTTGCCCAGGCGATCGCTCCCCCCGCATCTGAGAAAGAGCTTGCTGAGAGCGATCGCTCGGATACGCTCGTGAATGTTGCCCCTGCCACGCCCGGAGAAATTCGCTTTGATCACGTCTACTTTGGCTACAAGTCGGATGAATATGTTCTACATGACCTAGACTTCACCATTCGCCCCGGTGAAAAGGTGGCCCTCGTCGGCCCCACCGGCGCTGGGAAAAGCTCGATTATTCGTCTGCTGTGCCGTCTCTATGAAACATCCCAGGGACATATTTTGCTGGATGGGGTGGATATTCGCGATCTGCCCCAAGCCGAACTGCGGCGGCGCATGGCGGTGATTCTCCAAGATGGCTTCCTGTTTGCCGGAGACGTGAAAAGCAATATTTCCCTAGGCGAAACCTATTCCATTGAGCAGATTCGCCAAGCGGCGGTGCAAACCAACGTCGCCGCCTTTATTGAACAACTGCCCCAGGGCTACGATACCCAACTGCGGGAACGGGGTTCGAATCTGTCGGGCGGACAAAAGCAACTGTTGGCCTTTGCCCGTGCCGCCGTGCGCAATCCGCCGATCCTTGTGCTTGATGAAGCCACGGCCAATCTAGACGTAGGCACCGAAGCCATGATCCAAGAGGCATTAGAGACGCTTCTAGAAGAGCGTACCGCCATCATCATTGCCCACCGTCTGTCTACGATCCGCAAAGTTGATCGCATTTTGGTGCTCAAGCAAGGGCGTTTAATCGAATCGGGTAGCCACGATCAGCTTCTAGAACAGGGTGGTCTCTATGCCAGTCTCTATAAACTGCAGATGCTGGAGCAGTAGGGCAGGGCGTGGGGCAATACGCTAAAATTCCCACATTGACCATGGTTCAGGGCTGCTATGCTACACGGCTTTATTCCCCCCGATCGCTTCTTTGCCTATCTCACCTGGACGGATATCCAGGCCATGCCCGATAAGGAAAATACCGTGATCATTCAGCCTATCGGCGCAATCGAGCAGCATGGGCCGCATTTGCCCGTAGCGGTGGATGCAGCGATCGCTTCTGCGGTGACGGGTCAGGCTTTAGCGAAACTAGACGCGTCTATCCCTGCCTATGCCCTGCCGCCGCTCCACTACGGAAAATCCAATGAGCATTGGCACTTTCCCGGTACGATCACGCTTTCTGCCCAAACCTTGATAGCGCTGTTGATGGAGGTTGCCGAAAGTATCTACCGCGCGGGCTTTCGGAAATTTGTGTTGCTCAACGCCCACGGTGGTCAGCCGCAAATTATGGAGATCGTCGCCCGAGATCTTCATCAACAGCACGACGACTTTTTGGTGTTTCCCCTATTTACCTGGCGAGCGCCCCACGATGCCGGCAAGCTGATGACGGAGAAGGAGAAGGAGTTAGGCATCCATGCCGGTGATGCCGAAACCAGCGTCATGCTCTCGATTTTGCCCGATCAGGTGCAGATGGAGCGCGCCCAAGCCGAGTATCCTCAGGGATTGCCAACCGATAGTCTGTTGAGTATGGAGGGCAAGCTCCCCTTTGCCTGGACAACCCGCGATCTCAGCCGCAGCGGCACCCTCGGTGATCCCACCGTTGCCACCGTTGACAAGGGCGATCGCATCATGGATTCTGTCACCAACGGTTGGGTGCAGGTGATTGAAGATATCTATCGCTTCCGCCAACCCCAAGCCTGGAAAGATGCTCCAGAGCGATCGCCGTCCTAGCTGTTCAAAATCCTATGACTCCTACCCTATTTGGCCGTTGGCAAACCCGCCTGCTGATCTTGGCAACCATGGGTGTCCTGATCACCGGACTGTTCACGACCCTATACCCCAGTGATCCGCCACCGCCCTTTTTCCTAATCTTGGGCTATGTCGCACTTTTTGGGGTGGGCTGGGATACCTTGTACCATGCCCTACAGCAGCGCCGCTGGGATCACGATTGGCCCGCCGTGTTTCAACTCTTGGCGGGGTTATGGGAAGGTCTGTTTATTCTCATGCTGTTGACGACCGTAGGGCTGCCGGGCATTGAAAATACCATGCCCCTCGGTGGTTTCCTCGGGCACTACAGCCTCGTCTGGCTAGGCTATTTCATCACTACCCAGAGCCTCATGCGCGTCTTATTTCCCCGCTGGCGATTTCGGGGTGGGCAATGGTGGGGACGGTTCTAGGTAGGGGTTTGATGATGTTATGAGACGGTGTGTTACGGCTTCGCCTAACAGCACCTACAACGGGGGCGCGAT
>DATNRH010000785.1 GCA_036703605.1 Candidatus Obscuribacterales bacterium
TAAGGCGGAGACGATGTCAGCTCCTTACCTCATGACTCATAGAACACATTCCAAATTTCTCTCATTCTAAGAAAACGATCCATATCAGTCTGCTTGAGCATCAAGACCAAGTCCGCTACCACACTCACTCAAACAACAACCGACTTTGCAGCACTTGAGCGCTGAGGCGACTACGGGCGATCGCCCCCTCCTACTCTTACTAGAGACGCTTTCGTGATTCTAGCTCAGGTCATAGGGAGTCCAGCGACCCTCACCGAGTGCACCACGCACCCGTAGGATGGCAGGCGTAGATCCTTCATAGCCTCTCCTCAATCGTCACCATAGATCGATGGAGGGCGATCGCTCTCTAGGCTGCTCATGGGGTTCAAGCGGGAAGCGATCGCTGATAAGTTTTTCTTTTTCTCCTCATCAAAAATGATCACATTTGAGATGATTACACTCGGGATGGTTTTATGATTAGATGTTAGTCAATGGTTTTTAATACTTTGATAGACTCTAATCTATTGATAAAAGTGGCCCTCCGCCGTGCGATCGCCCTCAAGGGGTCAGCCAAGCAGCGGTGCGATCGCGTGGCTTGGTTCCAGCGGATAGTATTTGTTATGCCTCTGGTTGACGGTGCTTCAGATTTGGCTGTTGGCATCGAACTCTAGAGCCGACAGATGGCTCAGGTTATCGCCTTCTTGTCCTTATAGTCTCAGTTTGGTGGTCTAACCATGCAAATCACTAATAAAATTCATTTTCGCAATTTACGAGGTGACCTCTTTGGGGGCGTCACGGCCGCCATCATTGCGTTACCTATGGCTCTAGCGTTCGGTGTTGCCTCCGGAGCAGGAGCCGTCTCAGGTTTATGGGGAGCGGTGTTGGTTGGTTTCTTTGCTGCCCTCTTTGGCGGCACACCGACCCTCATTTCCGAACCTACGGGGCCGATGACGGTGGTGATGACGGCGGTCATTGCTCATCTTATAGCGGCAGATCCAGAGAACGGCATGGCCATGGCGTTCACAGTGGTGATGATGGCTGGCATCTTCCAGATCATATTTGGCCTACTGCGGCTAGGGAAGTATGTGACGCTGATGCCCTACACCGTGATCTCAGGCTTCATGTCGGGGATTGGGATCATTCTGGTGATTTTGCAAATAGCTCCTTTTTTGGGCCAGGCCAACCCACCCGGCGGGGTTGTGGGCATGTTGCGATCGCTTCCCGAACTGCTCGGTAATATTCAACCCGCAGAAACCTTTCTCGCAGCGATCACCATCGCCATCATTTGGTTCATGCCCGCTAGAGTTAAGCGGCTGGTTCCTCCCCAATTGATTGCCTTGATTGCCGGTACCGTTCTATCGTTTGTGTTGTTTTCGGGGCTCGATATTCGTCGGATTGGGGAAATTCCCATGGGCTTTCCGGACATGCAAGTCCCCACCTTTAGCGTCAATCAATTGCGGCTGATGATTGTGGATGCAGCGGTGCTGGGGATGTTGGGCTGTATTGATGCCCTGCTCACCTCAGTTGTTGCTGATAGCCTCACCCGCACAGA
>DATNRH010000786.1 GCA_036703605.1 Candidatus Obscuribacterales bacterium
TACGGCAAAGGTGGCAATACCCGTGAGGCGATCGCGCACCCAAGATAAGCTCTGCTCACGGTTTTTCCAAACCAGATTACAGTGCTGCACGCAATGATCCGACGATTCCAAAGCTTCCAACGGTAGGGCACCCACATCCCCATCAGCCGTACTCAGCTTAGAGTCAAGGTCTTCAGGCGACAGGGCAGCCAAGTCAGCCAGCGCGGATCGGTAGCGCTGCAACTGCTGCAACGTTTTGCGATCGAAGCTGCTAAAGTTTTCTCGTTTTTGGTCAAGAATTCGGCGAATACGAGACGGCTTTAAGGACATGGGCGTAATCTAAACGAGTGTGTTACCAATGGGCTGGACAAAACCACCTGCCACTCACGATCGGCGATCGCTACAGCAGGATCAACCGTCATCACTTTTATCAACACCAAGCTCTAGATGCCGAATAGCGACCAGCATAGAGCAACCCTGGAATCTGCCGAACCGAGAGCGTTCATGGTGCTTCCATAAATTCGCCAGTTGCCATGCCAAGACTTATTGTAGCCTCAGTTTGGGCGAACCCAGACCGAACACCATCCCAGGGGATCTCAAGAATTCAAAGGGGTCGTGCTCCATCGATCCAAGGAACTAGCCTGGCATCAGAGCGGCCAATCTGCGATCCCTGCGGTCGAAGGATAGGGAAATCTTTGGGCAAGGATTAGATAACGTCGATGCTAAACCCCTGATTCTGCGCCGATTCCCTGCATTTAGTGTAGATATATTAAGGTCTGTTTCATTTCAATTACATCTCCCCGGATGACGCAGCAGTGCCTTAATCTTCCGTGATAGTATCTTTGCCGACGGCTTTTAGAGATTGGGAGAAAACCTTTGGCATTACGGGTTGCTGTTGTTGGATCCGGTCCGGCAGGTTCCTCCGCTGCTGAGACATTAGCAAAAGCAGGTATTGAAACCTATTTATTCGAACGCAAATTAGACAACGCCAAGCCTTGCGGCGGAGCTATTCCGCTCTGCATGGTGGAAGAATTTGATTTGCCTCCGGAAATTATCGATCGCCGCGTGCGCAAGATGAAGATGATCTCACCCTCTAATGTTGAGGTGAACATCGGCAGCACGCTTAAGGATGACGAATATATTGGCATGTGCCGTCGTGAAGTGATGGATAGCTTCATGCGGGAACGGGCAGCAAAGCTAGGAGCCATTCTCATCAATGGCACCGTTCATAAGCTAGAGATTCCCTCAAACAACACGGATCCCTACGTTCTCCACTATGCAGACCATTCCAATGGCAGCCTAGAAGGGGACAACAAGACCCTCAAGGTAGACCTAGTGATTGGGGCAGATGGTGCTAACTCACGGGTTGCCAAGGCCATCGACGCCGGCGATTACAACTATGCGATCGCTTTCCAAGAGCGGATTCGCTTGCCCCAAGACAAGATGGACTACTACGAAGAGTTGGCGGAAATGTACGTCGGTGATGACGTTTCCCCTGACTTCTACGCTTGGGTGTTCCCCAAATACGACCACGTGGCCGTGGGCACCGGCACCATGAAGGTGAACAAGACCAAGATCAAGCAACTGCAGGCGGGCATTCGGGCTCGGGCTGCGAAGCGCTTGGAAGGTGGCGAAATCATCAAAGTGGAAGCCCATCCCATTCCCGAACATCCCCGTCCTCGTCGGGTGGTGGGTCGGGTAGCCCTGGTGGGTGATGCCGCTGGTACGGTCACCAAGTCGTCGGGTGAAGGCATTTACTTTGCTGCTAAGTCGGCGCGCATGTGTGCGGAAACCATTGTGGAATTTTCCAACGGTGGTCAGCGGGTGCCGACGGAACATGAGCTGAAAATCTACCTGAAGCGCTGGGACAAGCAGTACGGCATGACCTACAAGGTGCTGGATCTGCTGCAGACGGTGTTCTACCGTTCCGATGCGACTCGGGAAGCCTTTGTGGAAATGTGCTCAGACATCGACGTGCAAAAGCTCACCTTTGATAGCTACCTCTACAAAACGGTTGTACCGGCTAACCCCTTGGTGCAGCTGAAGATTACCGCCAAACC
>DATNRH010000787.1 GCA_036703605.1 Candidatus Obscuribacterales bacterium
TCAGGATTTGGCAACTCAGCCACCATCACCGTCATGGCCATGTTTATCCTCAGTGCTGGCATTGCTCGCACAGGGGTGATCCAAGTCGTGCGGAGTTGGCTGATTGACTGGGGCGGTCAACGCATTTCCCAACAAATCTTCGTCATGGGCATGATTGTGGGGCCGATTACAGCCTTCATCAATAACACTGCCGTCGTCGCCGTGTTCCTGCCGATTGTGGAAGACTGGTGCAAGGTTCAAGGGCGATCGCCCTCCAAGCTGCTGATTCCCCTTTCCTACGCCACGGTTATGGGAGGCATGCTCACTCTCATTGGCACCTCCACCAACGTCCTGGCCAGCGGGATATCGGCTCAACTGGGCTACGGCGAGTTTTCTCTCTTTCAGTTCAGCATCCTGGGGATCATTGTCTTCAGCATTGGTATGGCATACCTATCCCTTGTAGCCCCCAACCTCCTGCCTGCCCGCAAACCACCCCGTGGTGAATTTCTCGGACGCGATTATGAGCTGAATGATTACGTCAGTGAAGTGGTCGTCTCTGCCCGATCTAGCCTGATTGGCCAAACCCTACGTGCTAGCCAACTGCAGCGCAAAGTTGATATTGATGTTCTAGAAATCATTCGCGAAAATACCCACTTTCCCCAACCCCTTGCAGACAAAGTGCTCGCTGCAGGGGATATTTTAATCGTGCGGGGCAGTCGAGAAGATTTACTGGGTATCCGGGAAGAGCGGGGGCTCGATATCTTGCCCGAAGTGCAGTTTGGCGGCGAGAGCTTAGCCTCTGAAATTAGCTCTGGGGAAGAACAGGTTGCGGAAGTCTTGATCCTCTCCAATTCTCGACTCAGCGGCGCAACCCTCAAGGAAATCCGGTTTCGCCAACGCTACAACACCACCGTGCTCGCCATTCGTCGTGGAGAAGACGTGTTGCGCAAGCGGCTAGGGCGAGTGCCCCTGCGCTTCGGCGACGTGCTGTTGGTGCAAGGGCCAAGGGATAGCATCCTCGGTCTGCAGACCACGCGGGAGCTGCTGGTGCTAGAGCAGCGGGATATTGAAAACCTGCGAGCCGACAAAGCCTGGATCTCCGTAGCCATTGTTTTGTCGGTCATCGTGCTGTCAGCCTTCAATGTTGCACCGATTATGGTCACGGCCTTAGCTGGCGTGGTGGCCATGGTGCTCACAGGCTGCCTGAAACCTGGTGAGATCTACGGTGCCGTTCGTTGGGACATTATCTTTCTGCTAGCGGGCTTGATCCCCTTAGGCATTGCCATGCAAAAGTCAGGCACTACGGAATGGATCGCCCAAGGACTCCTAGCCCTCGGAGGCAATTTGCCTGGATACTGGATTCTTTTTCTCTTCTATGTGGCCACATCGTTGCTGACGGAAATCCTGTCTAATAATGCCTCCGTGGTGCTCATGCTGCCGATCGCCGTAGAGGTAGCTCGCGCCCTGAGTCTCAATCCCTTTGCCTTCATGTTTGCCGTCACCTTTGCCGCATCCAATAGCTACATGACCCCAATTGGCTATCAAACCAATACCATGGTCTACGGGCCAGGGGGCTATCGTTTCCTAGACTTTACCCGCGTGGGAGCACCGCTTAGTCTCATTTTCTCTATTGTGACGCCGCTGCTGATTGTGCTGATCTATGGACTCTAGGGGAAAATCTCTGGGGGATCAATGCCTCTGATCCCTAGCCGTTCTAGGCTGCTCACGGTAGCATTTGAGTACAGCCATCTTTCTACCGCTAGCCTGTCCCCAGACGACGGACGGTGGCACGGCTCCCCTGCGATTCCCATACTGTGTTAGGACGCGATCCCCATGACCATCCGGATGCCCAAGCCCCCCAGTTCCACCAGCATCAACTGGTCAGCGATCGCTCAGGATTTTACCGCCGTGGTGGGCAAGAGTCGGGTGATCCTGCGCCAGGAAGAGCTCTTGGTGTATGAATGCGATGGGCTCACCAGCTATCGTCAGCGTCCTGCGGT
>DATNRH010000788.1 GCA_036703605.1 Candidatus Obscuribacterales bacterium
CGCCCCGTAGGTTTCACACCAGTGATTGTGGTTTCGGAGAAAAAGCACAGCCCAGGTTGTTACCCCAGGGTTCATATTGGCCCTTGGATCTGGGAGACCAATAGCCTCAGTGGGAGGTATGAAACTGCCAAGATAGGTATAACTGGCCGCATTCATAAGCTCAGTGGCGTCGGGAAACATGTTCGTTGCCGAAGTTTTCAAGCGACAGCTGTTTGCTAATTGTGAGAAGACTTAGGGGGCCTACCCACTCGGACAGCCGCATTGAGCTCTGCGGTGTCGCCATATAGCCAGCCCATATCGAAGAACGAGCTCACTGTGTTGATGATGTCATTGGGGCCCCTCTTTTGGGAACCGGGCATGGGGATGGATGTGTTGGGGGTGAAAAACTTATCGTCGCTTGGCACCGGGATGTTAATGGTCTCACTCGAATTGAAAGCAAATAACGCTGTATCAAAGGCCATGAGCTGAGCGAAGTGTGTCGTTGCGTCACTATTCAACATAAGAACCTCAAATTCTTACCTCAGGTTACGACTGCTGGTCTTCATGGCCTCGGAAAACACCGCATTGCTGATAGTCCGGGCTGAGGTTGCTGGTGGGACCTGCGCCCCTCCAACCTTTTTGAAGTTGTGCCCGGGCGTTCCTGCAAAGCTTGTGGAATTTGGCCGCGAATTGGAGCCGTCAAGTGACTGATAGAGATCTGGCCCAATGATGTTGACGAGAACAGATTCGACAGTCTGAGGTGGACTGGAGGGCACAGCAGTAGAGGAGCCACTAGGGCGATAAAGCAACAAAAAGAGGGCATCGTTCAGAATCTCCACATTCTGTTGAAGGGGTGCGGCTCTGAGCATGAGGAATTTTGGTGTACCGAGCCCTCGTGAAGGTTGCTGTAGTACCTCCTTGTGATACAACGACAGATTCTCTGAGAATCGACTATCATGAACAAGGGAACATATTACCCGTTGCACAGGGTCGCGTCTCCAGCCTTCGCCTCCATTGGTAACGGTCCAGTCCTCGACTACCTCCTCATCAATGTTGATCATCCAGATATCAGCTCCTAAGGCTCGTGGACGTTC
>DATNRH010000789.1 GCA_036703605.1 Candidatus Obscuribacterales bacterium
CCAACCAATCGTCATCCTGTTGCACACGGTTTTTGAGCATGGGCAGGGTATCGGGATCGTCCTTCCAGTCTTGGGCGATCGCCTCCACCGCTGCACTGCGCACTAACCCTTGATCATCTTGTAGAACGCGGTCTTTGAGCATGGGCAGGGTATCGGGATCGTCTTTCCAGCCTTGGGCGATCGCCGCTACCGCCGCACGGCGCACCTGCCAATCGTCATCCTGTAGAACACGGTTTTTGAGCATGGGAAGAGTATCGGGGTCGTCTTTCCAGCCTTGGGCGATCGCCCTCACCGCCGCGTAACGCACCCACCAATAATCATCCTGTAGTATGCAGCTTTTGAGCATGGGCAGGGTATCGGGATCGTCCTTCCACCCTTCAGCGATTGCCTCCACTGCCGCACTGCGCACATCCCCATCGTTATCCTGTAGAACGCTGTCTCTGAGCATAGGCAGGGTATCAGGGTGGTCTTTCCAACCTTGGGCTATTGCCTCCACCGCCGCACTGCGTACATTCTCATTGTCATCCTGTAGAACGCAGTCTTTGAGCCAGGGAAGGGTATCAGGGTCGTCTTTGTAGGTTTGAGCGACTGCCTTCACCGCTGACTCAGGTAGATACGATTTTTGACCAAACGTCAAACAGCCTTGCAACCATGATTTAATGGTCGGACTATTCTCACAAAGGGTTGCAATTTTTGAGAGTAATGCTTGAGCAGTTTCATCACTGAATCGAGGTGAGTATTCTGTTTCCGCTTCGTGTTGAAGTTGCTGGAGCAAATGCTGGCTGATTGAGAGAATTTCTGAGCGATCACGCACCTCGCCCAAACAATCTGCTGCCAAAAAAAGATTCAATAATCCTTCCTTGTTCAGTCCGTCGCCCTCGATAAACTTCGATCGATTTACCTCAATCGCCATCAAAAACTCAATCAACTCCCCTGCAAACTTCGGCGCAATCTCTCCACAAATCAACCGCAACACCTCATGCCACGTTGGATCCTGCCAATGAACCCCAAATACCTCATCCCGCAACTGCTCGAAGGCCAATCCGCCCTCTGTGCCCCGCTTACCAAATCGCTCCACAATCTCCGTCGCACAAAAATACTCCAAGAACGTGCGATGGATAAAGGCATAATTGTCATTCCCCAAAGCACATAAAATAAAATTGCGCTCTCGCAACTGCTCAATAATTAACCCTGCAATACTCGGAGCCTGGGCCGCATCTTTCCTGTTTTTCAGATAATCAACTAAACAATCCTCTAACACCTGGCGCGTCACAAAATTCCCCGCCAACCCCTCCGGACTCGACTGCATACGATAGGCTACCTGCTGCAACATGGCCCGCTTATCGCGAAAATCTAGCTCCACCAAATACTTCGCCAAACGCGGGTCAACCAATCCCTCCTTTTCCTCAAAATCCCACTGAAACAACAACACCTCCGCCGCCTTCTCATACAGTCGCACCCGATCGCGTGGCAATTCCTCCCCCCGATTCAATATCGCCATCAACGTCAACAGCAGCGGATTCCCCGCCAGCTCAAAAATCGCCTTAGAGTGATCGATCGCCCGCTCCAACCGCCTCTGCTTCCGTTCTCGCTCGGCGGCATCGCCGTAGGTCGTCTCGTGCCAGTCTGTTACAAACTGCTGCATCTGCCCCCGGTCTAAATCCTGGAGCATAAAATGCCGAAACCCCGCCCCCCGCAGATCCTCTGCCCGATAGCCAATCACCCGCGATGTGACGATAATCCGCGCCTGGGGATACGTCTGACTAAACCCATGAATCGCCTTGAGGACATTTCCCCGCTGCCCCCGTTCCACCACCTCATCCAAGCCATCAAACATCACCAACACTCGCCCTTGATCCAGGATGCGATCCAGCTCCCCCTGGTTCAAATTCCCCACCCAGTTACTGCCCTGGTGAATAAATTCCAAAAAGTTCTTGCATTCCCCGGACTCCTTGCTTTGGATATAGCGCCGCAGTTCAATCAACAGCGGAATCGGAGCCCCTGCATCCGGCGGTTCCTGCCGCGCCCACTGCACCGCCAGATACCGCACCAGCGTCGATTTCCCTGCCCCCGGATCCCCCAGCACCACCTGATACGGCACCTGCGGATCCGCACAGATCTCTAAAATTGATCGCGGCGATGACTCAAAGTAACGCCCCTTCTGGGCCTGCCAAATCTCCTCTGCATCCCCATCGATCAGTCCCTCTGCCTGCATCCGCCGCAACTGTTCCTTGGGCAGCTCGAATAACTGCGGCGCAACGGTTTCAAACTCCCGCGCCGTCTGAGCCACAAATACACTCCACAGCGGCACCGTTCGATAATTGATACTGCCCCGTTCGTACTTACTCGCCCCCAAGCTCTCCAGCTTCAAAACCTCATACTGCTCCAGCAGCGACTCCCGATAGCGCGTCAAATCAAAGCCCACCTTCGGCCCCGCCAATTCTGTGAGTGCCGCAACCTCCTGTTTCTGAAGTTGAATGCTGAGCACCGCGCGCAGTTCTGGATGGGTCTCGATGATCCCCCCGGTTCCCTGCACCGCATCGAGATAATCAAAGCCAATCCGATCCCAGTCGATTTTTTCGGGTTTGATCAAGGCTCCCTGGGGATGATGTTCCGTCCAGATCTCCGCCAGAGCGTCACTGTCGATCGCCTCACAGCCCGACTCAAACGCCGCCCCCAAGACGCCCCGAACACGCTTATGTTTCAAAAATCGCTTAAACGGCTCGCGGTAATGGGCCTTGGCAACGGCCGGATCGACGCGGCGCACCTGGAGTTCCTTCTCGAAGAGTTGGGTGAGGGTGGCGATCGCCTCCACCGTTCCTTGCTCCAAAGCTCGCCGTTGCTCAATTGCCATGACCCCAGTCCGAATGCTGCCCTTGAAGAAATCCTTGACGTAATCCTTCAGGGCATCCGTCCCGAGACCCAACACCTGTTTGCCCACAAAACTGGCTAACTCAAGACCCGTCAGTACTGCCCAGCCTTCAAACAACATCATGACCTCGGGATATCACTATCATTATCTTAAGCGCACTCAAATCCTAAAGCTTCAGGGTTGCCAAGGTCTGCTTCAAACCATACCCCTGCTCACGTCGGTGTGGCGACACCATAGGCGATCGCTCCTCCTTCGGCAACTCCGCTTCAACTCGTGAGGTTGAGGGCGATGGTTATACGGACACATTTCCCTACGCCTAGATGTGTCAAAAGGGCTTCAATCTCAGGGACACCCCTATCCTTGGGATAGGTTTTGTGATGAACCATGATGGAGCGACGAATCCAACCGACCTAGGTCTGCTCTGTTCGATAGGAGTAATACTTCAGCCGAATTGCATCGCACGTGATCCAAGAGTTTTCTGGGTCGAGGATCGATCATAAGTCAGGAATCTCTAACTAGAACCCATGTGCTAAATGCTGTATGCGTTGATCCTGGGCTGATCGTGAAGATTGTTTGAAGATAACCGCATGACACTCTGAAATGGGCGCATTATACCGATATTCGTGTTCATAACTACCCTATTTGTGGTGTTATCAAGCGTCTAATCAACATAATCATCCTTAGTCAGGTATGTGGGCTGACCAAAATCTGCATAACACCCCAAGCAGGAGAGTTA
>DATNRH010000790.1 GCA_036703605.1 Candidatus Obscuribacterales bacterium
GTCTCTTAGACTTAGGGATTGAGAAAACAACTCTCAAATCTGCAAATGAGACGGCAGATCTCTTACTAAAAAAAGTCCTACAGAACATGACGAAAGGTAGGAGACTGGGCTAACCTTCAGGCGCAGGTAGCAAAGTTGCCCTACTGCTAAACAATTTGGGATGCACCACTGCGATGGAGCTCTCTCTGATTGCCGGGCGTTGCTTGCACCTTCTTAGTATACACATTTTCGCTCTCTAACCTCTAGCGGAAGAGAATATTGAGGTAGAGCGTGCGTTTATGGGCCCTTTCATGACCGCCCTGTAAGCTTCGCGCTAATATCAGCGATATGGCTGGGATCTCTATTACAGTTCTCCCCGTTGAAGACGAAGAAGTGACACTCCTCGACGCGGAAACGACTGCACCAGGATGGCCCCGAACCATTGCTGCTAAACCTGCACCTGCCTCCTTTGATGACCCCTTACCCAAGCAAAATGCCACAATAGTGGACAAACCTGCCTGCGAGGAAGGCAAAAAGGTCGCAGAATTCCTCAAATCACTTCCGAGCTTCATCAAGGAGAAAGCAGCCACTTTCAACGAACTGGATGCCAAGGTCAGTTGCCCCGCTTCTTTCTCTCTCTCTAATGCCAGGTTGGAGATGGAGATCTTGGCGTGAGCTTAGAGCGCGCTATAACTGAGCTAGCCAAGACAGATCTTCCTGCTCACGACCTCTCTGCCATGTTCATTGCTATCTCGGGCGTGGTTCGTTCTGCCATGGGAGGAAGTAGCGGACCCCTCTTTGCTGGTTTGCAGTTAATTTCACATCCAGTCTTCTTCATGCGCGTCGGTACCTCCCTGGCCAATGCACCTGGAGATTACGCGGCGGCATTCTCTGCTGGTGTAGACGCTATGACCGAGTTAGGAGGAGCCCAAGTGGGTGATTGGTAGGAACTGCGAGATTAACGCAAGCACAATGATGGACGCCTGGAGACCTGCTCGCGACGGCTTTCAAAGTGGGGCAAAGGACGGGCTCATCCCAGGGCTTCAGGCAGCAGCCAAAGCTGCAGCTGCAGGAGCAGAGTCCACGATTGCCCTTCAGGCCA
>DATNRH010000791.1 GCA_036703605.1 Candidatus Obscuribacterales bacterium
CCGGAAGGAGTCCCAGGCACAGCAGAACTTCCAGGGGCAACAGAGGTCTCAGGAAGTGGGCCTCCAGAGGGTGAAGGTGCCCCGGAGCAACTGGCAGCTGGAACTGGAACGGGGGCGCTAGGAATGGTAGGCAGTGCGGGATCCTAACTGATCAGTGGGGAACAAGCTTACAGCCGGCCATCCACGATTCTGGGTCGTAAGTATGTATTGGGAGGAGCAGTCGGCGATGGTGCGGTTTTCAACAGGGTTAGTGCAGCTTGTGGGCTCTTCAATGGGCCACGGGTTACCGCAAGTTTGGTCGCATTGAATAGAAGTATCTTCAAAGGCACGCACCTGCACTTAGTTGGTAGCCTACCTCTGTGCCATAGCGGCCACCAGCACGGATTCGGAGCCATGTAACGCCGCAATGGCACTGAACATCTGTGGCAGGGCCGAGAGAGGTCCAATACTGATCGCCTCCACCTGCAACCCTGAAGAATCAAACCTTCTGCCTTACATGACGTCAAAGTCGCGACGACCATACTCGTAGAGTTCGAAGCGATATTGCCCCGTGTAGTTCACGACAATATCCACACCTTCCCAGACGAAGCCGTAGAGGTGGTCTACGACAGGGCTGATTCGGAATCCAGTAGGATTGGCAGGCATTCTAGGTGGTCAGGGAGATTTTCAAAGGTAGGAAAGGCAGCATACGCGAGGTGATAGGTTTTGTCTGTGCGAATGGTAAAGCGCTGTCTTCCTCCGCTGACGTCCGGGTTAATGGACTTTCCACACTCCCAGTTCAGCGTAGCGGGCAATCCAGAGGAGTCGGACGAGTACTGCGCTCCTGTCCACAGAGAGATAGCACGATAATTGCCAGGGGCAGGCTAATGTCACGAACGAACTTACAGGACAGTAGAAGAGGGTCCAAGAGGGGCGGTAAACACATTCGGAGCTTACAACCTCAGGGGCATTGTGCAAAATGAAGGCACCAGCTTCACTGCATGGCCAGCTACCATCCAAATCATGATATCCTGAGCCCCAGAGCATCTAGACAGTGAGAAGCGGAACCTTACATCCTCAGGGTAGAGACGATCCTCGGTTACGCCCTGACGTCGTGTTCCCCAGACAGGCAAGAAAAAGGTATCGATAAACTTCATGTTGCGGACGCTACGGTCTGGTGGAGGGTTGTCCACCG
>DATNRH010000792.1 GCA_036703605.1 Candidatus Obscuribacterales bacterium
ATTCCATTGCCTTTGATGACGATGGACAGCAGCGATCGCGAGGAGACCTTGATGATCAGCAACTCCAATGGCTGGAGACGACCCTTGCCCAGACCCACGATGAGCTGGTGATGGTGATGATTCATCACAATGTGGTAGAGCATTTACCCGGCCAGCGCCATCATGTGTTGGGACAACGCTACATGCTGGATCATGCGCCCCGTCTCCAAGAAATCTTGCGGGCAGCAGGGGTGCAACTGGTGTTCACCGGGCATCTGCATGTCCAGGATATTGCTCAGCAGGATGGTTTGTACGACATCACCACCGGCTCCTTGGTCAGCTATCCCCATCCCTACCGTATTCTGGAACTGCAGCAAGAGACGCAGGGCTACAGGCTACATATCCGGTCGCACACAGTGCAAGCCGTTCCCGGCTATCCCAATTTGCAGCAGATGTCACGGGAATGGATGGGCGATCGCGCCTTTTCGTTCATGATGAAGCTGCTCACCCATCCCCCGTTGAACCTGCCGGTCAACCAAGCCCAAGCCCTCGCCCCTCACCTGCGCTATTTCTGGGCAGATATTGCCCAAGGGGATGCTCATATCCAACTTTCGATGTTGGAAGAGCCCTTGCGCCAGCATTTTGAGCAGTTTAGTGCGCTGGATGCCCATGGCAACTACACCCCCATCGATAACCATACGACCCTACGGATTCAAAAGCGTTTAGCCTCGGCGATGGGTCATTAGCCTGAGGCAATGACATCTGTAACGGCTCTGAATGCTTCTGTATAGGTATTTGCCTCTGTCCATGACGCTCCAGTTTGAATGGAAATCTCCGTAGAATCTCCCTTAAATCTTCATCAGAGTTTTATGGTGTCTCAGCATATTGCACAGCATCTCTCTCATAGAGTTGTGTATAATTTGAGTCATGGGTATATTTCACGACTATCGACTGCATAGCTTCAGTAAAATTCATGATGTGATATGAGCCGGTTGCCCCCATGTGCTATCTACAGACAAGTTGCAATGACCAAGACTCTTCACATAGTTCTGTGGTACATCGTTCTTCTGCAGGTAGCTGTCTTTTAGACATCCGGATCACGCCATAGTTCAACACACAAGTTGGGTGACATCAGCGATCGCGTCCATATAGGGTATCTACCCATCAGTCATTAGCTTCATTGACGTTCGCCGGCATGTCTTAGCCTGCCTGCCCCTCAGATATCAGCGACGAGATTCTTATCAGGGTTTGACCGTTGCTCCTGTTGGATGACTAACGCACTGAATTTCTATGCATTCTACCGCCTTATTAAGCCGCTCCAATCCGTTTTGCCCTAGGGCTTCACTCAGATAAACTAACATCGAGATGTTGATATCAGAGCTTTTGCGGAGCTAGGTTTTTTGCTGGATTCAAAATATCCGTAGTCTATCGCTTTCCTACTGATGGAGAGGTCGGTATAGTCATGGGTATCCCAGTATGAAGAAATATCAGGTCATAGATTAGACATGTGATCTGCCTATGGCTCCGTTATTCTACGGTCTCTCTAAGCCCGAGGGCGATCGCTGCTCGTGGTTTCTGAGGCAGCACTGCTAGGGTAACTGTTGTGCTGGCTCTCAACTCTAGAGGATCAGTCTAGAGGAGCTGTTGCTAAGCAAATCGCTGTTGATTCCCGGCTCTCTCTAATCATCTTGATTAGGGGGCGGCTTTGGATGGGGCGATCGCTGATAATGCCAATGAATCTTACTCGTCTATCTATCGATTCATCTTGTTCTGATTCTGTTCCTGAATACTTTCCTGAATACTTTCCTGAATTGTTTACACCGTCACAACTACTAGGTTTTAAGATGTCTACCCGTCAAGTTTTAGTTCCCACAACTCGGATTTTGAGCGCTACAAGCACCACGGATATCCTCTGCTGGGTTAACCAGAGCTTAGACAACGGCGCTACCGAACTCCTGCTTGATCTCCGTAACGTTATGTTCATGGATAGCAGTGGCTTAGGTACGTTAGTTGTTGCCTTAACGAGGGTGCAAGCGATGGGGGGTACCTTCGCCCTATGTTCTTTGGGTGGGCAGGCCCGCATGTTGCTGGAAGAAACCGATACAGAACAGATGTTTACGATCTATAGCGATCGCCAAATGTTTGAACAACGTCTAGCCGCCGCCTAGCGGGGGTGCATCAAGCTGCTGTGGTGCTGTTCTAAACGGGTTTAGCGATCGCTAAACCCGTAGATGATGGATCGTGCCGTTGCGATCTGTTCCTTTAACCAGCCTAGGATCTATGAAGAGTCTGATGATCTCCGTCGAACTTACAGGTAGGACTTGATGTTGATCTGGAAGCGATTTTCTTGGAAGCGATCCTATGGCTGAGATTCACTATCTTGGTGTAATCTTTCACAACAGCTTGATGCTTAACAATCATCTGTGTTGACAGAGCCATCGGGTAATGTCGCGCCACAGAGATCGGTATTAGA
>DATNRH010000793.1 GCA_036703605.1 Candidatus Obscuribacterales bacterium
GATCTGGATCAAGTTCCCGCTCAACGGGGTCATAGCCTGCGACAATCCGCCACTGGGCTTGGGTGATGGGAGTTTGGCTGATGCAAAATGGTGGAACGGTCACGTCATGCTGGGGGCGTTCACGATCTAGGCTCTCCAGTTCTTCCTCGGGAGCGCCCATGGTGAAGGTGCCGCCGGGGATGGCGATCATGTTGAGGGCGATGGGATTGTCTGAATCATCGTTTAACGACTCAATATAGCCCCAGCCTACCCCAGCTCGTTTTCGAATCACCCATTCCCGCCCTAGCCCTAGAAAACGACGCTGTCGTTCGATTGTGGCGGTGGTGAAGTCGAAGCGATCTTGAATGTCAACAATGGTTGGAGAGGTGTAGGTAATGGTTTGCAGGGGTGGAAAGTCGATGAATTCCGCGACTTCGTATTCCAGCTCTTCATAGTGGATGTCTTCGGATTGAACCCGTTGTTCCCCATTGGACGACAATGATGAGGGCTGCAAAACCGTCTCATAGCGCTGGGCGATCGCTCTGTAGGTGCCTCCCAAACGATGTAAAACACTCAGCCCGACTTCGGCCAGCGGCAAAGCCCTGGCTTCCAATGCCGTTCCCGATTCTTCAAAAGCAGCGAGGAAGGCTTCAAAACTGGTGAGGGTATTGCCAGCTCGATCTTGGATGAGTAGGGTGAGATGATTTAAGACCTCCACCGTACGCTGCACCGGCACACCATCTAGGAGCAGATCACGGACGCGATCGCCCTCTCCAACCGTCTGCTCATCGCCAAAAAACCGATAGCGGCAAACCTCATCATCCACTTGGTCGCAACGCTGTAATAAACCACTCAGCAACACCTCCGCCACATGGTCTTGCCGCGCCTCGGGCACAAAGACATCCCGCAGCAGATCAATCACCGGCAAACTCACCGGCGTAGCTGCCATATAGCCTGCCAGCTTCTCCGCCGTCTCCGATGCCGAGGCGCGGAACAGGGCAACCCGTTGGCGGGCCGTGCGAGGGGGACTTTGGGCGATCGCCTCCCGTGATGCATCATAGTCCTGGGCGATTTGCCGAATCATACTGAGCTCAAAGGCGCGTCCTGGCGTTGGTGTATCGCCCATCCCAGCCACTACTCGGGCCCAACGGAGCATGGATTGTGGATTCAGCGTCACAATGGGTAACGTGAGCAGGCGTTGATCGTCATCTTGTGCAGGATCCTGCCCGTCGTCATCCCAGTCATCAGCGCTAGCTCCAGACAAGACCGGGGCGTTATCCATATCTAGGAGCGCACTCGGTAGTCCCGGAGCGATCGCCCGCAATCGGACAATATGCCCATCACTCAAGGCGGTGCGAGACCATAAGCGTTCTGGAAATAATTGCACAATAGAAACCGGCTGCACCGTAGCCCAATCCAGCAGAGTGTCGTGGATGATGCCCCGTCGCCATAGCAGGGATGTGCAGTCGGTGACTAAGAGCAACAGCCGCCGCCCGCCCATATCCCGCAATTCTCGGGTATTGCGAGGACGTTGACGAGCAGCCGGAGAGCGATCGCGCCATCGGGGAAACAGATGCACATCGTCCGGTTTGGCACTGTTGGGATCGGGGACGCTCAACTGCCACGTGCGCACGGTGCGAAAGGCACCTTGGTATTCCATCAAGTGCTGCAATTCAGCGATCGCCCGTTCCCAGATGACCGTCGTTTTAGAATCTTCAACGATAAAGTCTAGATCAAGCCAGCGTTCTGGCTGCGATCGCACCACCGGAAGTTGCAATTGGGTTTCAGCAATTTGAGTGACGGTTGCCTCTTCGTCTAGGTCGTAGCGGTTGCGGGATGGCACCTTTCGCATCAACGGCCGCAGCGATCGCGCTAGATCGAGACGCGTGCGCAGAGCTGGGGCCGCCGGAACTGGGAACGGCGTTCCTTGGGGAGTTTCTTGGGGCTCCGGAGACTCGGCAGGCTCTGGGGGTGATGGGGGGCGATCGTCGATGTAGAGACTCGTGGTGGGTTCGGCTGCGGGGATAGAGGGAGCTTCTACGGTTTGTATGGGCGACGACGGTGTAGGCTCTGCCTCCGGTTCGGGAGCCGTGTAGACTGCTTGCGGCATAAACTGAGCTAGCCAAACCGCGTCAGCTAGGTCTCGGCCGTCTAGATCTAGCCCCAGTTGCGCTAACCGTTGCGCGAACTGTCCGATCGTTGGTCTTCGCTGCTGCTCAGATGTTTCCACAGGCGGTCAATCAGGTCTCCAG
>DATNRH010000794.1 GCA_036703605.1 Candidatus Obscuribacterales bacterium
GTACTGTGAAGAATTCCCGGATGCTCCAGAAGCTCGCATGTACGACGCCTAGATGGCGATCGCTGCCTGTTGAGGGGCGATCGCACCCTGGATCATGCGTCGGTTTGCCCTAGGGTGGAGCGCAGACTACGGTAGTCTTGGGTCTAGAATCAGGATGGAGCGGTAAGTAGATCTTCCTACTTGCCGTTCACCCATGCAGTTATCTGGAGAACGGGGATGCTAAAAGCACAAGACATCATGACAACGGATGTGGTGACCATTAGTGGCTCAGCTACGGTGGCCGAGGCTGTGGCCCTGATGACCGAGAGGGGGCTGCGATCGCTGATTGTGGATCGCCGCTACAGCGAGGATCCCTACGGTATTATCACGGAAACCGACATTGTCTATAAAGTGGCCGCCTATGGTCATGACCCGAAAACCATGCGGGTTTATGAAATCATGACCAAGCCCTGCATTGTGGTGCCGCCAGAATTGGGGGTGGAATACGTCGCTCGCTTATTTGCCAACACGGGTATTCGTCGCGCCCCGGTGATCAAGGGACAGTTGCTTGGGGTGATCTCGGTCAGCGATATTCTCACCAAGGGAAATTTTGTCAACCAACCCCAGCGTCCCTATATTGAAGATGAAATTGATGCAGCTCGGGACGAAGCGCGGCGCATCTGTGCAGAGCAGGGAGCTACGTCCCAAGCCTGTGCTGCGGCTTGGGATATTGTAGAAGAACTGCAGGCGACGGCGTCCCACAACCGGGCTGACCGGGCGCTGTCGTAATTCGATCATCTTTACGATCGTCGTCGTTCGACAACAAATGTCGGTCATCTTGTCGGTCACCTTGTCGGTCATCTATGGGAGCTATGGTGCAAAAACTGGTAGTAGCAACGGGTAATCCTGGCAAGCTACGGGAGATGCAGGCCTATTTAACGGATCTAGATTGTGAACTGGTGCTGAAGCCAGCGGATCTAGAGGTGGAGGAAACCGGGACGACCTTCGCTGAAAATGCTTGTCTCAAAGCATCTCAGGTGGCTAAGGCATTAGGGCAATGGGCGATCGCCGATGACTCGGGCTTGGCCATTGATGCCCTAGACGGTGCGCCAGGGCTCTACTCGGCTCGCTATGGGCCGACAGAGGCGGCCTGCATCGATCGCGTGTTGGCGGAACTGGGAGATAGCAGCGATCGCCAGGCGGCGTTTATCTGCGTGGTGGCGATCGCTCGTCCTGATGGCAGCATTGCCACCCAGGCCGAGGGCATCTGTCCAGGCGAGATCCTGCACGCGCCTCGGGGCGTCGGTGGATTTGGCTATGATCCAATTTTTTACCTGCCCGAGCATCAGATGTCCTTTGCTGAAATGCCCGCTGACCTGAAGCATCGGATCAGCCATCGTGGGCTGGCCTTTGACCAGCTTTTGCCTCACTTGCCTGCCCTGTGGGCGATCGCCAACGACTAATCGTGAGAGCCTACGAGGCTCGGTGATGTTCGGAAAGCGCTAAAGCCCTACCTCCCAGATTCCTGCTAGCGTGGAACTAGCAGGAGTATTGTTTTGCCCACCTGATGTCCCGAGCTGACCCCGACCCTATGCCAACCCCAAAGCCCAAGCTAATTCACCAAAGTATCGTTCTGCACCGACCGATTTTGCATCGGGATACCACCGAAGAACTGGGGCGGGTAGAGGTGGTGTGGATGTACCCCGATGCCCATCGGGTGCTGGGATTTGTGTCTAAGCAGGGGTTGGTAAGCTCTAAGCGCCTAGCCTTCACGCTGAACCAAATCCACACCCTTGGCCCTGAGAGCATTGTAGTAACGGCTACCCCCACGGAAACCGAAGCCCAGAAGGTGCGTCAGCTAGAAACGCTGTTAGGGCTGGAGGTGTGGAGTGAGTCGGGCAGCAAGCTGGGCAAGATTGTAGACTATGCCTTTGATATTAGAACTGGGGCGATCGCTTACTATCTGTTTACGTCCGATGGTTGGCTGGGGTTTGCCCAGGGGCTCTATCGTCTGCCGCCGCGCTACCTGCTCAGTTCTGGTCGGCAGCGGGTGCTGGTGGCCGAAGCGGCTAGCCGAAAGCTGACGGTGGAACGGGAGGGCATTCAAGATCGGCTCACCCACATTCGCGATCGCCTGCGGAAAAACTACAGCGATGCCACAGACGAGCTGCAAGACTGGACAACCCAAGCGCAGGCCACGGCCCAGCAGGTGACCGGGCGAGTGCGCCAGTGGGGCAGTCAATGGGGCAGCCAGTGGGGTAGCCAGGCCAAGCAATGGACGGAGACCTTGCGGCAGCGAGCCCAGACCCAGGCCGAGGATACGCGCCACCAAGCCCAAACCTGGAATGAACGGCTGCGGGACGAGGGGCAAACCTTCACCCAGCAGGCGAAGGAAACTGGGCGATCGCTCCTTGATCGGGTGAAGCAACAGGCGGCATTGCTCACCGATCGCATTGAGGAGTTTGACTTTTTCCATGTGCCGGAAGAGTTTGAGAGCGATCGCCCCCTCACCCCTGACCATCATGAAGATGAAGATGAGTTTGAGATTCTCTTTGATGATTGGAGTGCGGAGGAAGAGGCAAAGGGCGATCGC
>DATNRH010000795.1 GCA_036703605.1 Candidatus Obscuribacterales bacterium
TTTACCGCCGTAGCTGCTCAGCTAACGTCCTGTCATCCCGATCAAGTTGTGCTATCGATTCTGGCAGGGGTACCCCTCCAGCGTTTAGAAGCAGCTTTTCCAGGACAGCCGGTGATTCGGGCTATGCCTAATACTCCTGCAACGGTGGGCGCTGGCATCACCGCGATCGCCCTTGGACAACACACTACATCCGTCCATCGTGATCAGGCCCACCAAATTTTTCAAGCCGTGGGCGAGGTGGTGGACGTGCCCGAATCGCTGATGGATGCCGTGACGGGATTGTCCGGCTCGGGGCCAGGGTATGTAGCGGTGATCATAGAAGCGCTGATCGATGGCGGCGTGGCCGTTGGCCTACCCCGTGCCACCGCCACCCAGCTTGCTCTGCAAACGCTACGCGGTACGGCCGAGTTGCTGAAAACCACGGGTTTACATCCAGCAGAACTGAAAGATCGGGTGACTAGCCCCGGCGGTACAACTATTGCCGGCATTGCTCAACTCGAACAGGCAGGCGTGCGATCGGCTCTGATCAAAGCGGTGCAGGCTGCCCACCAGCGATCGCAAGATCTTGGACGTTCGAGTTAGTCCCAAGATGACTCCGCCCTTACCTTGCTTTGCCCTTGCCATCGGCAACTCTCGCCTCCACTGGCTGTGGGAACTCTCGCCCCAACTTCCCATCACTTGGCATACGTCCCATCTTTCTAGGGAAGCGATCGCCTACTGGTTACTCCACCGCTGCCAGGCTCAAGCTTTGCCAAACGGAGCCCTGATGGTGGACGACGATCGCAGCCTGCTGTGCCTCCAGCAACCGCTCTGGGACGGGCCGCCACCGCTGTTGCATATTGCATCGGTTGTCCCGACACAAACTCGATTGTGGCAAGACTTGTATACCCCCGTTCACTGCCTGAGCCTGGCAGATGTGCCCCTGAGCGGCCTCTATCCCAGCCTCGGACTCGACCGGGCTATTGCCCTCTGGGGGCTGATTGCTCACCGGCGATCGCCCGCCCTGGTCATTGATGCCGGCACCGCCCTTACCTTCACCGGAGCCGATGCTCACCGTCGCTTGGTCGGCGGCGCGATTTTACCGGGGCTGGCGTTACAACTGCGATCGCTCTCTCAGCAAACCGCCGCCCTGCCCTGGTTGGATGCCAAAGCCTTGCATCAGCCTAAGCGCTGGGCCAGCACCACCGAGACTGCCATCTACAGCGGCGTGCTCCACACCCTGCTAGCCGGTCTGAAAGACTTTGTGCAGGCTTGGCAACAGGACTATCCCACCAGTGCGATCGCTCTCACCGGCGGCGATGCGCCCCTGCTCTACCACCACCTCCAGCAAACGATCCCTACCCTTGCCCAAACCCTGGATCTCATGCCCAGCCTTCTCATGGTAGGACTGCGATCGCTGACCTGTGAGTCTATGAAGAAACGTAATTGAATCTAAACCTTGGTTACGAGATCCCCAGTTCCAGTCCTGCTCAAAAGCTAGGGAATGGTACGGTTATGTCTACGGTTTTAAGACTCACATTGGGAACACAGTAAGGCAAGTCCTATGTATAACAAAGACTCCCGCAAAGATTGGCTTGGCGCAGTGGTCACGGCTGGTTTAGGCGCAGGCATCGTCACCACATTTGCTATTAGCCAAGGGCAACATCCACTGATGGCTTTGGGGATCACTGGGTTCGCGATCGCAGCGACATTAGTGATTGATCACTACTCGTAACATCTATACATAGACCTGGGAATATCTCGATCTGTCTCCAGTCATAGCCCTTGATATGGCTGGAGGTGGCTCGATCTTCTGTTCAACAGTCTAAGCCATCATGGGCATTGGATCCGTTGACTGCACGCGATGCATTCCCGCCGCTTCAAATCGCTGGAACGCTTCCTCTGCTGCATCCGTAAAGTCCACCACTCCTGGCACCACCACGGGAGACATGCAATCTTCTAAGAGATAGACCCGTTGAGCGATCGCTGGATCAACGGCTTGGATATGGGTCAGCAGATCCTCCACTGTCCAGGCCACGCAGTGGCTTTTGGCCTGTCCAGCAATATAAATCGCATCAAACGAGAGCAGATGATTCATCAACCCTTGATTGGCTTGAGCGATCGCTTGCTGTTGATCATCCTGCATAATTTCTGGCTTGAGTACAGAATAGTTTTCCGTCAGCGGATGATCGCCCTTAAGTTCAAACCGCGTTGGCCATTGACGCGCAATGGAATGAAAGAAGCAAGCCTCTTCCACCGCTGCCACCAAGGCATGGCCAATGCCCCCCAGCATGGAATGATAGGGCCAAATTGTGAGCGGATATTTGCCATCTTGGGATAGTTGGCGCACATAATACAGCCCATAGCGCTGCAGAGCTTCGACATCACCTTGGGTAACCTGGGGAGCGATCGCTGGATTGACGCGCCAACGCCCCTGCTCCACATCCGTTGCTGAAATCATGGTCATCGCCGGTGGATGCTCGCCCTGCTCGTTCACCCAAAATACCGCATGGAAAATTTGCAGCGCCGTGTGGGTGTCGAGGGTGGGAATAATTTCGGTAATGGCTCCTAGATTACGATAGATGAAGTCACAAAGCCGCACATTGTCTGCGATCGCTCCTGTCCCCGATCGCCCGCCCACAAACAGTTCAAACTGCGGCAGGCAAAATGTATTTTGCACATCAATCGCCAAAAGGGCAATGCGGATATGATCCTGGCTAGACGGCGGAATGTCATAGCACTGGGCCCAAGCTGCGGCCTGGGCAGCCCGTTGCTCGTAGGGAACCGGCCACACAGCGCCTACCTTAGATGGATCAAAATAGTCAGGCAAGGGTAAAGCGATCGCCATCGTCTTTTAGTATCTCCATATCATCCCGTTGTCTCTAGGGTACCTATAGCCACGACTCTTGTGGGCTGTTGGGTTACAGATGTCCCGCAGCATGATCGCCCATCCCCAAGCTCTGCCCCGTAGCTGCCCTAGTCTGAGCATTTGCCTGCCTGGGCTTCACGCCCATAAAGCATTTAAAGTCAGTCCAGCGATCATCTTAATCTAGTAAACGCTATGATTTGGGCAACATCAAACATTGGGGCATGAGCTTGTCTAGTCCTGAACACCATTCCGTTTTGGGAGAGGCTATCATCTAGGCATGACAATCGTCCAACGGCTTGGCGTAGCGATCGCCATCCCCTTAGCCGTTCCCCCACCATTCCCCAGTCAGACTGACCTGGCAAGCGCCTGGGTTTGTCTAAGCAACTCAGCCGGTGCTCATTCGTCTCACCCACCGCACCCTTAAAATGCTGCCATTGATTATGAAGCTCTGATGAAGGGTTCTGGGAATACTGACTCATACTAAGGAGATTTTGACAGTAGATATGGCTAATTCCTCGTCGCGGCGTGCCCTAGTCGTCCAGCATAATTTCTCTCCCTTCAGCAACAAACTGGTTCAATCTGGCTATGCAGATACCGACCAAATGCAGCAGGCATTGGTCGAAAGCCGCAAGTCTGGACGGCCTTTGACTGATGTTTTAGAGGTGATCACCGGCAAACGACTGCCTCCCGATCTCATTCGTCAGTATAAGAAACAGCAGCTTTTTGAGCTGAAGATTCTCTACGGCGTTGAGTCCCTCGACCCTGAAATTAGCCAAATTTCTACGAGTCAAGTTGCGACGTTGATTGATAACCTGATTCCCGTTGACGTGTGTCGGCGCTATCAGCTTATCCCCCTCTCTAGAAACGATGAGGAGCCGCCTTCTGTCCTCATTGCCATGGTTAATCCTGATGACCTTGGTGCCCAGGATGACCTCAACCGGATTCTGCGCCCCCAGGGCTTAGCCCTGCAGCGTATGGTGATCACCAATGAAGATTACCAGCGCATCATCTCCAAATATTTAGACGAGAAGGTTGAGCAAGACAAGCAGCGCGAGCGCGAGTCCAAGGTTGACGTTAAGTCTGATCTAGAAGAGCTTGAATATCTTGAACTAGAAGAAGATCTCGGCGATGCTGAAGCCAACCTAGACGATGCTCTCCAGGATGCAGAAGCTGCTCCGGTTATTGCCTTGGTTAACAAAATCTTGGTCAAAGCGCTGCAGGAAGAGGTCTCCGATATTCACATCGAACCTCAGGAAGAGCATCTGCGTATCCGCTTCCGCAAAGATGGGGTGTTGCGTCAAGCCTTCGATCCGCTGCCGAAGAAGATTATTGCTGCCGTCACCGCCCGGTTTAAAATCATCGCCAGCCTTGATATTGCCGAGCGCCGCTTGCCTCAGGATGGAAGGATTCGCCGTATCTTTGATGGACGGAAAGTAGATTTCCGGGTCAACACGCTTCCCAGTCGCTACGGGGAAAAGGTGTGTGCCCGGATTCTGGATAACTCCTCAACCCAACTCGGGCTCGATAAGCTGATCACCGATCCTGATAGCCTACACATCGTTCAAGAGATGGTAGCGCGTCCCTTCGGGCTGATCTTGGTGACGGGGCCCACCGGTTCCGGGAAAACCACCACGCTGTACTCTGCCCTAGCGGAACGAAACGACCCTGGTGTCAACATTAGTACCGCGGAAGACCCGATTGAATATTCCCTGCCTGGGCTAACTCAGGTGCAGGTGATTCGGGAAAAAGGCATGGACTTTGCTTCCATTCTGCGTGCCTTCCTGCGTCAAGATCCTGATGTGATTCTGGTGGGTGAGACCCGTGACCGAGAAACGGCGAAAACAGCTATTGAGGCTGCCTTGACTGGACACTTGGTATTAACCACCCTGCACACCAACGATGCTGCCAGTGCGATCGCTCGTCTAGATGAAATGGGCGTAGAGCCGTTCATGGTGTCTAGCTCCCTCATCGGTGTATTGGCTCAGCGTCTGATGCGCCGCGTTTGTTTTGAATGCCGCATTCCCTATACGCCCACGCCAGAAGATCTGGCTCGCTTTGGACTAAGCGTTGCCCGGGACTCAGATTTCACCTTCTATCGGGCTAACAGCCTCCAGCCGGACGAAATTCAGGCAGCTCGGGAACGGAATGAACTGTGCTCAACTTGCAGCGGCATTGGCTATAAAGGACGATCCGGGGTTTATGAGATTATGCGCATTACCGAAAATCTGCAAACCCTGATTACGCAAGGAGCCCCCACCGAGCGTATTAAGGAAGTTGCCGTGGAAGAAGGAATGCAAACCCTACTGGCCTATAGCCTCAACCTCGTGCGACAAGGGGCGACGACCCTCGAAGAAGTAGAACGGGTCACCTTCACCGACACCGGCTTAGAGTCTGAACTGAAGGCGAAACGCAAAACCTCACTTACCTGTCGAGTATGTAGCGCCGAACTTAAAGCAGAGTGGCTCGACTGTCCCTACTGCACGACCCCTCGATTCCAAGACTAGTGATGTCAGGTCTGCGAAAATTCGCGGGTATCTTAACTTCATGACGTCATGCATAGCCTTAGGCAGGAAATCATCCCGCCCACCAACGTTAGCCAACATTTGGAGGATCGTAGACCATGGATCTAATGATTGAAGATCTGATGGAACAACTGGTAGAAATGGGAGGCTCAGATTTACACCTCTCCGCTGGTCTACCACCTTACTTCCGGATTAGCGGACACCTCACCCCTATTGGCGATGAGCCCCTGACCTCTGAGCAATGTCAGCGACTCATCTTCAGTATGTTAAACAACAACCAGCGGAAAATGCTGGAGCAAAACTGGGAATTAGACTGCTCCTATGGGGTGAAAGGCTTGGCTCGATTCCGGGTCAATGTGTACAAAGATCGAGGCACCTATGCAGCCTGTCTACGGGCCCTCAGCTCTAAAATTCCTAGCTTTGACAAATTAGGCCTGCCCGATGTGGTGCGGGAAATGGCTGAAAAGCCTCGGGGGTTAGTGTTGGTCACGGGGCCCACCGGGTCGGGGAAAACCACCACCCTGGCTGCCATGATTGACCTGATCAATCGCACGCGGGCAGAGCATATTCTCACCGTAGAAGACCCGATTGAGTTTGTCTACGAACCCATCAAGAGCCTGATTCACCAACGGCAGCTTGGGGAAGATACTAAGAGTTTTGCCAATGCGTTAAGAGCAGCCCTGCGGGAAGATCCAGATATCATTCTGGTGGGTGAAATGCGGGACTTGGAAACGATTTCCCTCGCCATTTCGGCAGCAGAAACCGGTCACCTTGTGTTCGGTACCTTGCACACCAGCTCCGCTGCTCAAACCGTTGATCGGATGATCGACGTCTTTCCTTCAGAGCGCCAAACCCAGGTACGGGTGCAGCTATCCAACTCCCTAGTTGCTGTTTTCAGCCAAACCCTGGTGGCCCGTAAAAATCCAAAACCCAATGAATTTGGGCGGATTATGGCTCAGGAAATCATGATTGTGACTCCAGCTATCTCCAACCTGATTCGGGAAGGTAAAACCTCTCAGATTTACTCGGCCATTCAAACCGGCGGGAAACTTGGGATGGTCACCTTGGAAAAAGTTTTAGCCGATCTTTACAAAGCGGGCAGTATTACCTTCGAATCTGCGATGTCGAATACATCTCGCTCTGATGAGCTGCAACGGTTGATTGGCCCAGTCGCCGGTACTCCCAGCGGCAAGAATGCTTACGCGAATCGCTAAGGTTTGCTAGGATTCTGGCAAGAGCGATCGCCTCCCCATGAGCGATCGCCTGCTGTCGTCATAGTCTTCTGTCTCAATCCTTTCGCCTTCACATGAGTTATGCCTACTTACGACGTTAAAGCTAGAGATTCCAAGGGGAATCCAAAGCGGCAAAAGATCATTGCCAGTTCTCCTGCCGAAGCACGTACTACTCTACGAGAGCAGGGTCTTTATGTTCAGGAGCTGAGTGAAGCTCAGGGCATGATGAACTTTGACTTAGAGCAGTTGTCAACCGCTTTGACATCTGTCTCTGTCAAGGATAAAGCCATTTTTTCTCGGCAGTTTGCAGTACTCATCAATGCGGGGGTAGCCTTAGTCCGCAGTTTAGGAGTATTGGCTGACCAATGTCCCAACCCAAAACTCAAAAAAGCGCTGCAGCAAATTAATGCGGATGTCCAACAGGGGACGAACCTGTCGGACTCGATGCGTAAGCATCCCCAATGTTTTGATGGTCTGTACGTCAGTATGGTGCAGGCGGGTGAAGTAGGGGGGGTCTTGGATGAAGTGATGAATCGCCTCGCCAAACTGCTGGAAGACGTTGCCCGGTTGAATAACCAAATTAAATCGGCGATGACCTATCCGGTGGCGGTGGGGTTCATTGCTGTGGTCATTTTCATCGGTATGACCGTCTTCTTGATCCCGATTTTTGCCGATATGTTCGAACAGTTGGGTGGGGACTTGCCCTTCTTTACCAAACTCATGATGGCGGTTAGCGACTTTTTGCGCACGCCCATTTATGTAGTCGGCATTATTGTGGTGGTGGTAGCCATTGTGGTGTCATTCCGCCAATATTACAAAACCCGCATCGGTCGTGAAACCATCGATCGCATCTCCTTGAAAGCGCCTCTGTTCGGCGACTTGATTCAAAAAAATGCCACCGCTCGTTTTTGCCGGACCTTTGGGTCGTTGTCGCGATCGGGGGTGCCGATCTTGACGGCGCTAGAAATTGTCCGCGATACCGCTGGCAACCAGGTGATTTCCAATGCCATTGACCAAGCGCGGCGAGAGGTGCAAACTGGCGGCATGATTAGCTTGGCTCTGCAGCGAGAGCAGGTTTTCCCTATCATGGCTATTCAGATGATTAGTATTGGGGAAGAAACTGGAGAAATTGATTCCATGCTCATGAAGGTAGCAGACTTCTATGAAGATGAGGTGGAACAAGCCGTGAAGGCGCTCACCAGTATCATGGAACCGATCATGATTGTGGTTTTGGGGGGGATGGTTGGCTCCATTCTTGTGGCGCTGTACCTACCGATCTTTAAGATCATGGATCAGATTGGCTAGAGACGTGCTGCATCCTAACAGGACAGAAAGCCAGCGTGAGACATGAAGACAGAAAGCGGGGGATATCCTCCGCTTTTGTTATGTTGACGATTTTGAACGGAGAGGGGGGGATTCGAACCCCCGTTAGGTTTGACCCTAAAACAGATTTCGAGTCTGCCGCATTCAACCGCTCTGCCACCTCTCCAGAGCTTGGTTTACACAATAGGGCTGCGATCGCAGCGTTATGTATTCTCACAGCTTACCAGTTTAGCCTATCTTGTCCCAGCCTTGCGCATTGTCTGACACATTCATCAGGCAAGGTGGTGCCCCTAGAGGACGATTTCCTGCTCAACTTCAATGCCATCCATGAAGGAGCGATCGCCACTGATATGGGGAAACTTAAGCTGGGCCTCGGTCATGCCAGGTTTGAGCTGACGGGCATAGAGGATGGTAAAACTACCGGGCGCTAAAAGTCGCAGTCGGGGCTCACCGATTTCACCGGATGTGCGTTTTTCGCCATAGCTGGCATTTTCGTTTTGTAGATAGCGATCGCACTGATCCAAAAATGCTTGGGGATCCTCTAAGGGACTGTCGGCTGACACTTCGACATTGATCACATAGTAAGCAAAGGTGATCTGCTCTGATAGGGTGATGCAAAAGTCTTTAAGCTGTACGCCATGATCGCGCTGGGCGGCTTGCAGGGCTCGTGTTGCATGGTATTCGGTTGTTTTTTCTGTTGTGGCTGATAGGGTGCCGCCTTGGCGATAGCGAAACACAATCAGCGGTGCTTGTTCGTAGAAGCCGATGACCTCGACCACATCACCCAGGTCATAACGGTAGAAGCCGGCGTAGTTAGTAATCAAAATGCGGTAGAACTCGCCAACTTTGACCTCAGTGGCTAACAGGGTTTTGGGTTGCTCCACCTGCCATTGATCGGCGGGAATAAATTCAAAGAAACCATTGTCGATGGCTAGGATTGCTCCCTCACTCTCAAAATGCCAATGGACTCCAAAGGTGGCTTCCGCTGAGGCGTAGGTGCCGCCAAAAATTGGTAGATCGCCAAAGTGCTCAGCAAAGCGCTGGAAATAAAAGTTAGAGGTGCCGCCCTTGGCTGTGATCACAAAGGCGAGATTCGGCCAGATTTGTCGAGGTGTGAGCGTACCAGTGTCCTTGAGGATCTGACGCAGTTCAGCGGCACGCCGAGGTTGGGGGCGGATCAGGTGTTCTAGGGTTTGACGCAGATCCGGTTCAATCGATAGGTCTGTGGGTATGGTACCGGCGGCCAGGTCGTCTAGGAGGCGATCGCGGAATCGATCTAGATAGTCGCACAGGCGGAGCACCAGAACGGGGAAGGTTGCGCCGATCAGCCCTGTATGACGGTTGCCCATGGCAAAGAGCAGGCATACATAGTGACGGGCAATGGGATTAGAAATTTTGAGGGCATCATAGGGCTGGGAAAATACGTAGCGATAGATGCGATCGCTCAACCGTAACCCGCTGCTGCTGACATGGCCGTAGGGAATACCGCCTTGGGTGACACCTGTACTGATCACGGCGGTGGTAATCAACAATTGGCCCAGTGGACGCTTTTGCTGGCGAGCTAGGGTTAGGGCAAACCCCATGGCGACTTGATTGGTGCGATTGATCAACCGCTGCGATCGCTTGGTGACCACAATAAATTTACGATCGCCAGTCGTTCCGCTGGTGACATTGAGACCTATCAACGGATCGGGGGTAACAATATTGTGCTCTCCATTTGCAACCCGCTGTAGGTAGGGGCTGTATCGGCTATAGGGCCAGATGGGCACCTGTTCGCGAAATTGATCTACCGTTTGGATGTTGGACAACCCCAGCATTTTTCCCACTTCCGTGGTTTCTTGCACCCGCAATAACTCCAGCAAAAACTGCTCTTGCACCGCCTCCACCCGTCGGGTTTTGCGAATGAACTGGTTTCGGAGTCGCCGGGTTACCAGTGAAACCAAGACCAACACCGGATTTAGCATTCTTCCACTCTCATGTCATGGTTTATCGGATCTATTCCAGTCAACAGTGTCCCATACGTCGCTTGATCTATCGCAAGATAGCGGCTTTTAGGAGTCACTGGCACGCAGTTGTAGATAGACCAGGGCGATCGCCACTCCCAGTAATAGGGTGGCTGCCGCCGCTGCATAGCCCCAGTCGAATTGGGCAAAGGCTTGATTGTAGATGTAAAACACGAGCAAATTGGTGGAGTTGAGGGGCCCACCGCCGGTGATCACGTAGGGTTGCTCGAAGCTGCGCAGGGTGAAAATTGTTGTGGTGACAGCGGCAAATATTAGGGTGGGGCGCAGGCAGGGTAGGGTGATATACCAAAAGGTTTGCCAACGCCCAGCCCCATCGAGCCGAGCTGCTTCATAGAGGCTCACGGGAATTGTTTGCAGGCCCGCAAGGAATACGACTAGGTTAAACCCTAGCTGTTTCCAACTGCTGAGCACAATGAGCACGACCATCGCCCATGGCGTATTGCTTAACCAAGCAATGGGGCTGATCCCCATGATCTCCAGCAGGCTATTCACCGGGCCATCAGTTTGAAATAGCCAACGAAACCCTAAACCCGTTGCTACCAATGATGTGACAGACGGGATGAAATAGGCGGTGCGTAAGATGCCCTGGAGGGCGATCGCTCGATTCAGCCCCACCGCCAACAGCAGGGGCACCACTAAGCTGGGGATCACAGTGCCGATGGTGAAAGATAGAGTATTGCCGATCACCTGCCAAAGGTCGGGATCGGCTAAGAGTCGTTGATAATTCTGGCTGCCTACCCACTGCAGACCGCTGCGGGTGAAACTGCCGGTGGTGAAGCTTAGTCCTACCAAATACAGGATAGGAAAGCCTACGAAAACGCCGAGCAATAAAAGGGCTGGCGTCAAGAACAGCCACGCTGTGCGCGTGTTCTGGGGGGAGGCAGAGGTCGGCATTAGGCATCGCCCTGCAGCAGGGTTTGGGTTTCTTGAACGATCGCTTGAATAGCTTGTTCTGGGGGGAGGCGATCGGTGATAGCTGCGTGTAGATAGCGCTGCAGGATCTCTGAAGCTTGAGTATATTGCGGAACGGCGGGGCGGCGCACGGAGCGCTCTAGCATGGGCAGCAGGTCAGGGTAGTGATGATAGTGTTGCAAAATAGCGGGATCGCTGTAGAGGCTGATGCGGCTGGGAAGATAGCCAACCTCTAGGGCAAAGCGCCGCTGAATCTGTCGCTGAGTGAAAAACTGTACTGCTGTCCAAGCAGCATCAGCATGGGGCGTGGAGGCGGCGATCGCCAACCCCCAGCCTCCCTGACAGCCTCGACTGACCTGACCTGGGGCATGAACGACGGGAGCGATCGCCACCATACCGCTGACGGGTGATTCACTGGAATTGACCGTGGCCCAGGTTTCTGGCCAATTGCGTAAGAAAACTGCTTCACCATCTTGAAACAGCCGATAGGTTTCCTCTTCGCTATAGGTCGTTACTCGCTCTGGGGCAATGCCTTGGGTGATGGTGCGGCGCAAAAACTGGATGGCCTGCAGCGCGGCCGGACTATCTAGCTCCACGGCTAGGGTGTCAGGGTTAATCCAACTGCCGCCATAGCCCGCCAAAACTTCCATAAAGGCCGCTGTTAGCCCCTCAGACGATCGCCCCTGCCACAGATAGCCCCAAGTGGCGACTTGTTGCGATCGCAAGGCTTCAGCCGTGGTCAATAGGTCATCAAACGTTGTAGGCACTGGTAGATTAGCTTGCTGGAGTAAATCTTGGCGGTAGTGCAAAACGCCAAGATCTGAGCGTAGGGGAATGCGATATAGGCGATCTTGGTAGCGCCCGCCCGCCAAGTCATTGGGTAAAAAGTCTTCTAGATCATCTGCTGAGGGGCGATCGCTCACATCCAGCAACCAACCTGCCGCCGCAAATCGGGGCACCCAGATAATATCGGCATAGACCAGATCAAAGGTGGCATTGCCCTGCTCAAAGGCATCGGCATAAATGGCTTCTAAGTCATCGGTGGACTCATGGGCTTCCACCAAAGCAATGTGAATATCGGGATGCTGACGTTCAAACTCAGCAATCACCTGCTGCCACCGCACTGACTCAATGCCCGACAGTGCCATGGTCAGGGTGATGGTGGATGAGCCAGCCTGGCAACTCACAGCAAGCCCCAGGGTTGCCAAAAAGAGTCCACACACAGATAACCTGCGTACCCAATGGGGCATCAACCAGCCAACCAACCAAGATAGGAGCGATCGCACCATCGCTAACGATAACCCATGGGAATCCTGCATGGTGATCATAAGACAATCCCAAGCAGAGCGCTATGATCCTATGCCCCCCTGGGATGGGGGGCGGGATGCTCATTGAGATGCTAATGGGGTCGCTACATCCCTGAGGATGGTCATCAGACGCCTCTCAGGGGATCCAGCAGCGATCGCTTAGAACCCAGTTGGCATTAGAACCAGTTGGCGTGGAATACTCCGGGCTTATCCGTGCGCTCAAAGGTGTGGGCACCGAAGTAGTCGCGCTGGGCCTGGGTGAGGTTTTGGGGGAGGCGATCGCGGCGATAGCTATCAAAATAGTCGAGGGATGCGCTAAAGGCAGGCACTGCAATCCCTAACCGTGCTGCCAGACAAATCACCTCGCGCCATGCCTCTTGGCGATCCAGAATCGTTTGCTTGAATTCTGGTGCTAACAGCAAGTTGGGCAACTGGGGATCATCCTTGAAGGCTTTTGTGATCTTGTTCAAGAAGCCCGCTCGAATGATGCAGCCGCCTTTCCAAATGCGGGCGGTTTCGCTCAAGTTCAAGTCATAGCTAAACTCCCGCGATGCCGTACTTAAGAGCGCCATCCCTTGGGCATAGGAGCAAATCTTGGAGCAATAGAGGGCATCGCGCACCTTGTCGATCAAGGCTGCTACATCGCCGTCATACTTGCCCGTTGGCCCCGCAAGCTGCTGGGCAGCAGCCATCCGCTCATCCTTGATGGACGACATAATCCGGGCATTCACCGCCGCCGTAATCGTGGGAATGCTGACGCCCAATTCCAGCGCGCTGACCACCGTCCAGCGACCAGTACCCTTTTGTCCGGCGGCATCCTTGATCAGTTCCACCAACGGTAAACCTGTATCCTCATCCATTTGCGTGAAAATATCAGCGGTGATTTCCACGAGGAAGGAGTTGAGTTCATCCGTCGTGTTCCAATCGGCAAACACCTCATGCAGTTGGGTGTGGTTGAGCCCACCTGTATTTTTGAGAATGTCGTAGGCTTCGGCAATGAGCTGCATGTCGCCATATTCGATGCCGTTGTGCACCATTTTGACGTAGTGCCCGGCTCCGCCTTGACCGATGTAGGTGACGCAGGGGCCATCATCGACCTGGGCAGCAATCTTGGTCATGATGGGCTCGATTTCGCTGTAGGCAGCTTTCGTGCCTCCTGGCATCAAGCTGGGGCCGTTGAGGGCACCCTCTTCGCCACCGCTGACGCCCATGCCGATAAACTGTAGTCCTGCGGCTTCTAGAGACTCCACACGGCGATCGGTGTCGGTGTACAACGAGTTGCCGCCATCAATGATCATGTCCCCCTCATCCAAAAGTGGCTTGAGTTGATCAATCACTGCATCTACAGGGCCACCAGCTTTCACCATGATCAGGATTTTCCGGGGACGCTCTAGGGCTTGGACAAACTCTTCTAGGGAATAGGTTGCCTGAACATTTTTGCCCTGGGCGCGGTTGGCCATGAAGGCCTCTGTTTTGTCGGGGGAGCGATTGTAGACGGCGATCGAAAAGCCGTTTCGCTCGACATTGAGGGCTAAGTTTTCGCCCATAACGGCTAAGCCGATTAAACCAAAGCTCTGTGCCATAGAATTTTTAGACCGTTCTGCAAGTGCTGAACAACATACTGTGTGTGCGCTAGAACCCCAACTCTGCCTGTTAAAGCATTGAGGCAAGCTCTGCGTGAGGACGTGATGAGCAGGAGTGTGACGTTGACATGGAACCTGAACGAGTGTAGACCCCATTCAGCGGCAAGGCGGACGCCATATCTGGATGGATAGCTATGGTCAGTTTGGTTGAGACGTGGCCTAGATGACTGTTCAACTGTCGGAACGTCTCCAGGTTTTTTGGATGTCCCAATCCGTGTGACGCTGGCTCAGCAGGAGGATCTACAGTTTGGATATCAGGTGGCTTGCTCTTGTCTGTATGGGCGATCGCCCTCAGAACGATCACCCCGTACCATCTCTTCAGACAAGACGACCTGGAAGACATCCGCCCATGAACAAGCTGTCGTCGGCGCTGCCTTCCATCAGAGTAAACAACGTTTCTGGATTTACGGTCTGGAACAAAGGTTTTTTTTATGGTATCGATGCAATTGGCCTTGCCGCGGGCCAACTTTTGCAAAAAAGCGATCGCCCCTGACCTGCCATCTTGGGCACTACGAGGGGCGATCGCTCTCCAAAACACGTAACTATCTGGCAATATTCAGCACTATTGAGGGCCGCTAGACATAAAAAAGGGAGCGATCGCTCCCTTTTGTGCTCTGAGACTGAGTTATTACATCAAGCCAATTTGAGTGAGAATGCCTTGACCGGTCAGTAGTTCAGTTGCGAGACCAATCACAAAGCCCATCATGGCAAGGCGGCCATTCCAGGTTTCTGCAAACTTTGTGAAGCCAAACTTGGTGTCTTGGTTTTCCATGGTTGTAAATCCTTTGTCTAGCGCGAATCCTTATGTCATAAAATTTAACACACTATTCGCAAGTCTGCAATATTTCGACATAGAAATCTCTTGACTGAAATTCACTAATCTGCATGGTCTATTGTTGCCTAGGGATCTTCTCTATGTTGTGACGTCTATGCTATGACGGGGTACGGCGGTGATAGCCGAAGAAGTGAGGCAATTCTGCTTGGTTGACTTGTGGGCGAGTCGTTAGCCTATGAAGATCTGCCTGCTTTTTGATCGCTAGCGGTCTCTGGTGGTTTCTTATGTCTAGTTGGTCTCTCAATCAAGTCTCTGGGGCGATCGCTCCGGGTAGAGCGATGACTTGCTATGCTGTCTCGGAAGTCTTTTCGCCAACGTGAGGATATAAGGCTGTGTCGTCGCGGCTTAGGCAAGAGGATCAGCGACTCCATAACGAACTAGTTTTGGGGTTGCTATCGTTTTTTGGAGTGACGGTAGTGGGTACGGTGGGCTACCGGGTGATCGAGGGGTGGCGCTGGCTAGATGCCGCCTATATGACCGTCATCACCCTCGCAACGGTAGGTTTTTCGGAAATTCAGCCCTTGAGCGACCAAGGGCGCTTGTTCACCATTTCTCTGATTTTTATGGGGGCGGTGAGCATTGCCTACATCGCCAATCGATTTACAGAAGCCATCATTCGCGGGTATTTTCAGGAAAGACTGCGACGGCGGAGCCAACAGCGCTTGATCGATACTCTTTCCCAGCACTACATCATTTGCGGATTTGGGCGCACGGGGCAGCAGGTGGCCCTGGAGTTTGCGGCGGAAAATATTGATTTTGTGGTGATTGATGCCAGTGCGGATGCGTTGATGGAGCGAGGCGCAGAAGACTATATCACCATTCAAGCTGATGCTACGTTGGATGAAACGCTCATACAGGCTGGCATCCAACAGGCTGCTTGTTTAGTGGCAGCCCTCCCCTCTGATGCAGAAAATCTCTACACCATCCTGTCTGCCAAGACGCTGAATCCCAACATTCGGGCGATCGCCCGTGCAAACACAGCAGAGGCTCTGAAAAAGCTACAGCGGGGTGGCGCAGATGCGGTGATTTCGCCCTATATTACCGGCGGCAAGCGCATGGCGGCAGCGGCTCTCCGTCCCCAGGTGATGGATTTTGTGGACGGTATTTTGACGGGTTCTGAGCGATCGTTCTACCTGGAGGAATTTCTTCTGGAACCCGAACACTGTCCCTGCATTGGTCTCACTCTCCATCAAGCTCAGTTGCGATCGCAGTCTGGAGCTTTGGTGCTAGCTATTAAACGGGCGGATCAAACCTTGGTGCCCGGGCCCACGGCCGATACGGCGCTGCAAGCTGGAGACCTGTTAATTTGCATGGGCACGGAAGAACAACTGCGGCGGCTGAATCAACTCATGGGGCCGATCCGCCATCGCCCGCCGCGCAAGCCACGCTTTCCGTCCAAGTCCTAGAATCAACCTCCTAGAATCAACTCCCTGTAAAATGTGGACAGGTTCCTGCCACCAATCTTGATGCTGTCGATGCTGTCTCGCCTACGCATACAACAACTGGCGATTGCCCTGTTGCTCACCCTTGGCCTCACAAGTACGGTGCTGTCGCTGCAGCGCTGGCGAGAACCCTCCCTCCCTCCCGCTGAACGTCAAGAACTGCTGGCTGCCCTACTCTTACTAGGCATCGCTCCCCTAGCTGGTTCGGCATGGCTAGGGCGATCGCTCCACCAAACGGCTCAAACCGCGCAAGACCGTCGGCTGCGATCCATTTTTTTCGAAAGTCTTCGGCTAGGTCAGGGGCGGGTAAATGTTCTCATGTTTTCCATGCAGTCCCATCTCTCCGGCAGTGATGCTAAAGCCTATCTCAGCGATCGCGCCCGGGAATTCAACGCCACCTTTGATGTGGATGACTCAGGAGGGCTCACCTATTGTTTTGATCTGGGCGACTATCCAGTCGCGCTGCCTGGTGCCGAGGTGACCTACAGCGTCGTGATCACGGCGATTCCCGATATCCATCGCCGGCAGGTGATCCGGGTCTTACAAAAGCTCACGGGGCTGAGCTGGAGCGATGTTAAAGCCCTAGCGAAAGAAACCCCTGCCTTGGTGAAAACTAAAGCGTCATTGTCCCTCGCCCAGGAGCTTCGTAGCCACTTGGAAGCTGTTGGTGCAACCGTCAGCATTTTGGTAGACTAACCGGTTTCCAGTACCCACTATCCTCAACGGAGGTCTTGCAAGCGTCATGAGTCGAGTGTTCGTCGCGATCGCCGCTATCTTAGCTGCCCTTGATGTGGCTGGAGGAGCCTTCGCCTCCCATGCTCTCCGTCCCCAGATAAGCGATCGCGCCCTAGAGATTTTTGAAACTGGGGTGCGCTACCAGATGTATCATGCGCTGGCTCTGCTGCTGATTGGCATTTTGCTGGGGCGGGCTCAGTCGGGTCAGGTGCTGTTAATTGTGGCAGGGTCGCTGTTGCTGGGCGGGATCGTGCTCTTCTCCGGCAGCCTATATCTACTCAGCTTTAGCAATATCCTTTGGCTGGGGATCATCACCCCCATCGGCGGCGTTGCCTTTTTAGCTGGCTGGATCTGCTTGGCGATCGCAGCATTCACGACGAAATTTCAAACCTAATCGTCTAGAGAGAGGTTCACGATGGGCAATGTAAATTCTCCTCCTTAGTCTACAATTCAGAGAAACGAGTGAACATGACTCGGCATTACCCATCATGGATACAGGCGTCCAGCTCAGCGTTACTTTACCGATGCGTGCATGAACCACCAAGACTTGCTTGCAGGACAAATTCTAATGAATCCTTAATACGAATAGTGTAGGCTATGGAGAAAAAGGCTAGTTTGTGGATGCGATCGTCGAGTTGCCCCACCCCTTTTGGCTCTCGATCGCTCTAGCACAACTCCATTCCCTCAGGTTCTGCATCCTGTATCAGTGCTGAACCATCCCACCAAGCCAACTCAGTCCAGCACCTCGCCCTCTAGTTTCTGACGTCTCATGGTTTGGCAACTTTGATGAAGTCGAGGGTTGGGATGCCTGCTCAACCATCCTAATTCAGGTGCTCTGGCATGATGGAAGGATGCAGCTTAGCCCACGGGTTACCCCCGCTCAATGCCTAGGGTGCGATCGCCAGAGATAGCTATTGGATGCACCCCTGCGAGATCGATTGCCGTATCTACACTTACCCCACCAACTGTCATGACCCCTTCATCTCCGCATCTATCTAATCGAGATAACGACGGAACTCCCACGCGGGGAACGTCTCGGAGCGCTGACTATGACGTAACCTCCCAAGTAATCACGACCACGGTCGTTGAAGACCACTCTGCCCTAACGGCAGACGTGGAATCACAAGTTGCTACGGTACAAGCTGCCGCAGGCGTAAGTGCATCCGTCATTGATCCAGGGCAGGGGGTGGATGATCCTCAGCTGGGTTCTGGTTCAGCACTGACCACCACCAAGGGATCCTTCACTTCGTTTCTGGCTCCTCTCACCCAAGACACCTTCCGTCGGGTGGTCACCGACGTCGAGCAAAAGCTAAGGGTGGTCAACGATACCCTCTCCATGCTGGAGGTGCAGGGGTTTGAAGCTATTTTAGAGGAAATGCTCA